>JAOZSC010000043.1 GCA_029939875.1 Desulfobacterales bacterium | reverse complement strand
CGCCTGCAGGGCATGTGAGTTTCCGGTGCCGGTCGGAGCTGATATCCTCATCGGACTGTACGGCGTCGATGTTAACGACTATCTTCTGGTTCAATCGCAGTCGGCCGAAGGCGAGGGGCTGTTGGACCGGCTTGAGCTTTCACCAATCGACGAGCCGGCGTCCCGCCGCGAAGCGGTAGCTGCCGTGGTGCAGCAGCGCACAGCCGTTCGCGATGAAATGTTTGCGGCCACCCGTCAGGCCACCGACAGCCTGGAGAAGTTGACCACCTATTTCGGCAATTGCATCAATTGCTATAATTGCCGGGTGGCCTGTCCGGTTTGCTATTGCAAGGAGTGTGTTTTTGTCACCGATGTGTTTAACCATGAGCCGTCACAGTACCTGCGGTGGGCTGACCGCAAAGGCATCATTAAAATGCCAACAGATACAACTTTTTATCACCTTACCCGGCTGGCCCATATGAGCACCGCCTGCGTCGGGTGCGGCCAGTGCTCCAATGCCTGCCCCAATGATATCCCGGTGATGGAGGTGTTTCGCACCATTGCTCGCCAAACCCAGGAGGCTTTTGAGTACGAAGCCGGAAGAAGTCTTGAGGAAAGCCCGCCCATGTCGGTGTTCCGGGAAGACGAATTTGAAGAGGTGGTGGGGATCAACGGCTAAAGCGGATGAAGAACGAAGTTTGAAGTTTGGAGGTTTTTATGTCCTCAAAAATCGGAAAAGCCCTTGTGGTGGGCGCCGGCATCGCTGGCATCCGGGCGGCTCTCGATCTGGCCCAAGTCGGCTACGGCGTCACCCTGGTGGATCGTTCGGCGCATCTGGGCGGCATCTTAAGCCAGCTGGATTACCAGTTTCCCACCGATCACTGCGGGATGTGCAAAATGCTGCCGCTGGTCGACCGGGATGCAGGCTCCCAGTACTGCCTGCGCAAGGGGTTGTTCCACGAAAATATTGAGATTTTGCTTGCCACCGAGTTGATCTCCCTGGAAGGGGAGCCCGGCAGTTTTCGCGCAACGGTCACCCGGCATTTCGGCTGGGTGGATGCCGACCGGTGTGTGGGCTGCGGGGCGTGTGTCGACGTGTGTCCGGTGGAAGTTGCCGACGCGTTCAATGCCGGTATGAGCGTGCGCAAGGCCATCTACCTGCCGGTACCCCATGCCATACCCAACCCGTACGTGATCGATGTTGCCGCCTGCACGGTTTGCGGCGCCTGCCAGGCGGCCTGCCCCACCGCCGCCATCCAGCTTCCGGAGGGCAAACGGGCAGGATTTCGGATCCTGGTGGTCGATGATGAACTGGTGGTACGCGACTCTCTCAAGGAATGGCTGGTTGAAGAAGGTTTTGCGGTGGACATGGCCGCCTCCGGTGCCGAAGCGCTGGAGAAGCTGGCCGGCCACTCCTACCAGTTGATGCTGGTGGATATCAAGATGCCGGGAATGGACGGGGTCGAGGTGCTGCAAAAGGCCAAAGAAAATTTTGCGGATCTGAAAGTGATCATGATGACCGCCTATGCCACGGTGGATACCGCCGTTGAGGCCATGAAAATCGGCGCTCTGGACTACCTGGTCAAGCCGTTTGATCCGGAGGTCCTCATTCCCATGGTTGCACGGATATTTCAGGATATGGCCGCCGCCGAGGGCCGTCAGCTGGAAATAGATGCCCTGGTGCTTTGCGGTGGAACGGATTTTGTTAACCCCGCCAGTGGAAAAAACTTATACGGCTACGGGGTCTATCCCAACGTGGTGACCGGCCTGGAACTGGAACGGATGGTCAGCGGCACGGGACCCTGCGCTGGTCACCTGGTGCGGCCGTCCGACGGCAAGACGGTACAAAAAATCGCCTGGATTCAGTGCGTTGGGTCTCGGGATCTGCCCAACGGCGCCGATTTTTGTTCTAACGTGTGCTGCATGTACGCGGTCAAAGAAGCCCGCCTGGTCAAGGAAAAATACGGGACTCAGATAGAGGCGGCCATTTTTTTCATGGACATGCGCACCTTCGGCAAGCCTTTCCAACGTTACCGCGATGAGGCGCAACAGCATTACGGAATCCGGTTTAACCGCGCACGGGTGCATTCGTTGATCGAAGCGGACACCGGGGATGATTTGCTGCTTCGCAGCGTGGATCTAACCGGTGCAGTGCACGAGGAGTGCTTTGACCTGGTGGTGCTTTCCCTGGGGCAGCGACCGGCGGCCGGTACGGCCCAGCTGGCTGAAACGCTGGAGCTGGGACTCAACCCGTGGGGGTTTGTCGAATCCGTGCCGTTTTCACCGGCGCGCACTGCCCGTCCCGGGGTTTTTCTGGGAGGTTCTTTCAGCGGCTTGAGAGACATCAGCGAATCGGTCACCCTGGCCTCGGCGGCGGCCGCAAACGCCTCCCGGGTAATTCATGCAGCCGGGGGCAGCCTGGTCCCTGCTGAAGTCACCGATTCGGTGCGCACTGGGGATCCGGCAGCAATGCCCAAAATCCTGACGGTTGTCTGCACTTGCGGCGACAAGCTTTCTCAACGGGTGAACACGGGCAAGCTGGCGGCCCGCCTGAAAACTGATCCGGCGGTTTGCGCGGTGGAATTCATCGAGCAGGCCTGCACCGCCGAAGGCTGGGAGAACCTGGTGGAGCGGGTAAAGCAGCACCATCCCAACCGGCTGCTTATCGGCGCTTGCATGCCGTACGTTTACGGGCGCAAACTGCACGAGCTGGGAAGACAAACCGGACTGGATGCAGCCCTGATGGAGGTGGTGGACCTCAAAATGTTCGGCACCGCCGGCCATGGGGAGACAGGGGACAAAAGGGCGGTTTTGCGTGATTTTTTGTCCGGGCTGGAAACGGGGCTTGCCGGGGTCAAATGGGCCGACCCGCAGCCGGCAGCCGGTGTGCCGGTCTGCCAGCGGGCCCTGGTGGTCGGTGGCGGAATTGCCGGAATGACGGCTGCTCTGATGATTGCCGATCACGGTTTTCCGGTTGATCTGGTGGAATGCTCGGAGAAGCTGGGTGGGAATCTCAACTGGCTGCAGTACACCCTGGAGGGAAACGACCCGCGCAAACTGCTGGAAGATACCTGTGCGGCCGTGGAAAAACACTCCAAAATTAAAATTTACCGCCGGGCAGAGGTGATTCACGCTTACGGCCAGGTGGGAAATTTTCACAGCACCATCCAGGAACCCGAGGCCGAGGTCCGAACCATCGATCACGGGGTGGTGGTCCTGGCCACAGGCGGCAGCGCAGCGGACACCACGGCTTACGAATACGGCAGCTGCCCGGCGGTGATCACCCAGAAGCAGCTGGAAGAAAAGCTTACCGGCGAAAGCTTCGATCCAACGGCGCTCAACACGGTGGTGATGATTCAATGCGTTGATTGTCGCGAGGAACCGCGCAACTATTGCAGCCGCGTGTGTTGTGCCGGTGCGTTGAAGCATGCCCTCAAGCTCAACGAGCAGAATCCCGCGATGTCGATCTATATCCTGTACCGCGATATGATGACCTATGGCTTCAACGAGACGTATTTTACCCGGGCCCGTGAAAACGGCATCATGTTTATCCAGTACCGGCCGGAAGAAAAGCCCCAGGTTCAGGTCAACAACGAGGCGGTCACCGTCCAGGTATTTGAGCCGATTATCGGCAAAAAGGTGGCCATATATGCCGATCTGCTGGTGCTGGCCACCGGCATTACCCCCAATTTTCCAGCCGAGTTGGCCAGGAGTTTTGGCGCAGCGGTTGACCGGGACGGATTTTTTCAGTCGGCCGAGCACAAATGGCGGCCGGTAGATTCGTTGACCGAAGGCGTGTTTGCCTGCGGCCTGGCGCTGGCGCCGGGCAACATTGGCGAATCGACTGCCCTGGCCGAAGCCGCCGCCCAGCGGGCGCTGGGCATTCTGGCGCGGCGCCTGCTGCCGGCAGCCAAAGTGGTGGCCGGTGTGCACCACAGCTTGTGCAGCCTTTGCGAGCGCTGCATTGAAGCCTGCCCGTATGGCGCCCGCACGATAGATCCGGATCATGAACAGGTGCTGGTCAATGCGGCCATGTGCCAGGGATGTGGCAGCTGCGCGGCGGTGTGCCCCAACAGTGCCGCAGTACTGGAGGGCTTTCTCGAACAGCAGATGTTTGAAGTTATCGATGCGGCGATACAGTGATTGTTGCCGAACAAATTCCGCCATGGCGGGACTTCGCACCCGGTTATAAGCTCACGATAAGCGTACGGGCGTCCGTTTGCCAAAGCTTTTTGCGAGTTCGTCAAATTTGCTTTCAAGGAGATGTTTATGAATTCAGCAGCAACGCAAACCGGCGGCAGTGAAATGGTTTCACAGCCCGATGAGCTGGCCCCTGTAAAAGAGATGGTGCGTGCCTGCATTCAGTGCGGCACCTGCACCGGCTCCTGCCCGAATGCCTTTGCAATGGACTATACGCCGCGGCACCTGTGGCGCATGGTCCTGATGGGGCTAAAAGAGGAGATTTTCAGCAGCCGAACCTTCACTCTGTGTTCGGACTGTTATTATTGCACCCTGCGCTGTCCGCGGGGGTTGCCGCTGACCGAGGCCATGGAGGCCCTCAAACAGATCGCAGCGGCCCGGCACCCGTCGCCCGATCGGTACAGCACCCAGTTTTACAAAACCTTTCTTCAAAGTGTCCGCCGGCACGGGCGGGTCAATGAGATGGAGTTCATGGCGCTTTATTTTGCCAGGCTGAAAAATCCCCTGTTTGCGCTGCGTTTTGCTCCTTTGGGGATGAAACTGATGCGCAAAGGTAAGGTCTCCCTGCGTGTACCGCTGAAAGGACGTCACCCCCTGGAGTCGATCTTTCGCAATGTCGAGGCCCTGGAGGACCGGTCATGATTTACCAGTACTATCCCGGTTGTTCACTTGAAGGCACCGCCCTGGAATACAATCTTGCCACCCGGGCGGTGATGGAAGCCGCCGGTGCGCAACTGCATGAAATCAAAGACTGGACTTGTTGCGGCGCCAGTGCGGCTGAGGCCACCAGCTTATTGTTGTCGCTGGCACTTCCGGCCCGCAACCTGGCCCTGGCCGAACAGGCTGATGACGTCCGGGACATCCTGGTTCCCTGCAGCGCCTGCTATTTAAACCTGAAAAAAGTCGAGGAAAAAACCCACAGCGATTCCGGACTGCGGGAGCAACTTAACGGTCTGCTGGAACAAGACGGCCTGCAATTGGCGGGAACATCCCGGGTCCGGCACCTGCTGGATGTAATGGCCAATGATATCGGGGCCGAAAAAATCCACTCGCTGGTGAAACAACCGCTGACCGGGCTGACCGTTGCCCCTTATTACGGCTGTCAGTGTTTGCGTCCCTATGCGATATTTGACGACCCGGAGGCCCCGCGTTCCATGGAACCGCTTATCGCCGCCGCCGGGGCGACCGTTTACGACTGGGATATGGGCGGCCGATGCTGCGGGGCTTCTCATATGAACACCCATCCGGAGGTGGGACAGGCGCTGGTGGGCGCTATTTTAGCGGCCGCCGCCGGCGCAGATGCCATCGCTACGGTTTGCCCCATGTGCCAGATGAACCTGGAAGCCTATCAGAATCAGATTTCCCGGCAGCAGGGACGGGATTTGCATCTGACCATTGTTTACCTGCCTCAGCTCATCGGGCTGGCCATGCAGCTGCCGCTGCCGGCCGTGGGGCTGAATCTGAACCTGGCCGTCGACGGCGTTTTTCGATCCCGGCAGGCGATCTGATCCCGGCAGGCCTCGATTCGACGGTCGGCAACGCCGGGTTCGGTTTCTTTTTCTGGGCAATTACGGTAATGTGTTTTACACCAGAAGCACGATTTATGATGGACACTAATTAAGACGCTTATCCAGAGAGTCCAAGTTACCATAAAAACTTCAACCAATACAACTTGTTCTTTCCAGATAACCGGACTAATTAATATTTTGATTTTTTATAAATTTGCAGCCCGTGAAACTGGTTTCAGGTGTCAAGTCCCTCCTTCGTTTCTGAGGAGATGGCGGGCGGGCAGGTGTCAGACACCACAAATACAGTCCCTGAAACCTGAACCCTGAAACCCGAAACCTTGAAATGCGCTTCGCACAGATTTCAAAACTTCGCCACCGACTGGTTTCAAAACTCATTGTAACCGTCGGCCTGTCGCTGCTGATCACCCTGGCGATCTGGTCCTATTACAGCGTACGCTACCAGCGCGTCAAACTGATGGAAAACATCACGCTGGCCACCGACCGGCTGACCAATACCATCAAGCTCGGCACCAATTACGCCATGATGCTCAACTCCAGGGATGACATCAACCAGATCATCAAGAACATTGCCCGCCAAAAAGAGATCGAGACCATCCGAATTTATAACAAACAGGGGCAGATCAAGTTTTCCAACCGCCCAGATGAGGTAGACACGGAAACCAACATCAAGGCCGTGGCCTGTGATATTTGCCATCGCACGGAACCGCCGTCCATCTCCCTGCCGCTGGCGAAAAGGACGCGTATATTTAAAAGCCGTGGCAACTACCGCCTGCTGGGAGTTATCAGCCCGATTTTTAACGAACCCGGCTGTTCCACGGACGCGTGCCACGTGCATCCGCAGGGGAAAAAAGTCCTGGGAGCTCTGGATGTGGTCGTGTCTTTGAAAGATACCGACCGGGAAATCATGCAGGCTGAAAAAAGATTGATTGCCCTGGCGGGGCTTGTGTTCCTGGTGGCGTCGTCCATCATTTGCGTTTTTGTGCTGCGGTTTGTCAACCGGCCCGTTCGCAAGTTGATCGAGGACACCCGTCGCATTGCCCGGGAAGAGGATCCGGAGCCGGTACGGGTGGACCAGGACGATGAAATGGGGCAGCTGGCCGAGGCCATCAACCAGATGAGCCGGGAAATCACGGAGAAGAGGCAGGAACTCAACAAGCAGCGCGACGAGTACCAGTTTATATTCGAGCAGGTACCCTGCCTGATTACGGTGCAGGATCGCGACTTCAAACTGCTGCGTTACAACCGCGAGTTTGCCGAACGCTTCGACCCCCAGGACGGTGATTTATGCTTTCATGCTTACAAGGGTCGCACCGAGAGATGTGACTATTGCCCGGTAGCCCTGACCTTTGCCGACGGCCTTCCCCACACCAGTGAAGAGATCGGGGTCAACAAGGATGGCAGCCCGACCTACTGGATGGTGCGCACATCTCCGGTCAAAGACGCCAGCGGACAAATTGTGGCCGCCATGGAGATGAGTCTGGATATCACCAAACGCAAACTGCTGGAAAAGGAGCTGGCCAAGTCGGAGAAAAAATACCATGAAATTTTTAACTATATCCCCAACCCGCTGTTTGTGCTTGATGACGAAACCCTCAAGATTATCGACTGCAATCACAGTGTGAAAACGGTTTACGGCTACGAGCGCCATGAGGTCATCGGCCGCTCCTTTTCAAGCCTGTTTCTGGAAAACGAACGGGACCGGTATGCCGCGGTCATCCGGACTTCTGCAGTCATCAACCAGGTCAAACACCTGCACAAATCCCGGGCGCCTATTTTTGTCAACATTCGGATCTCCCCGGCCGAATATCCCGGTAGAAAAGTACTGCTGGTGATTACCAGCGACATTACCAAGCGGCTGGAAACCGAGCAGCAATTGATCCAGGCCAGCAAAATGGCCACCCTGGGCGAGATGGCCACCGGCATCGCCCATGAACTCAACCAGCCGCTGTCGGTGATCAAGACCGCCAGTTCGTTTTTCATTAAAAAGTTGGATTCCAACAGGCCCATTGAAAATGACGTGCTGACAAAAATGTTGTATAAAATCGACAACAATGTGGACCGAGCCGGCAAGATCATCAACCATATGCGCCAGTTCGCTCGCAAATCCGATATGGACCTGGAAAAGGTGAAACTGAACCAGGTGCTGGCAAACGCCTTTGAGATTTTCAGTCAACAGCTAAAATTGCGCGGTATCGAGGTGGTCTGGGACATCGACGAACAGTTGCCCCTCATTCAGGCCGATGCCAGCCGCCTGGAACAGGTGATGATCAATCTGCTGATCAATGCCCGGGATGCCATCGAGGAAAGGTGGGAATCCCGGAAAACCAATGGTGTCGATAAAAAAATAACCCTGAAAACGGAATCCGACGGCCACAAGGTCAGCTGTCGCGTTTGCGATACCGGTACAGGAGTGCCCGCGAGCCTGGCGGATAAAATTTTTGAGCCTTTTTTCACCACCAAGGAGGTGGGCAAGGGCACCGGGTTGGGGCTTTCCATCAGTTACCGGATTGTGCAGGACTGCGGCGGCACCATCAAGGTGGTTTCCAACCGGCCGGTGGGGGCCTGTTTTGTGGTGGAGTTTCCGGTGCTCCGGGCCGACAAATCCGACAATGGACAAACCCATGAAAGATAAAATCTTACTGGTCGATGACGAATCGGATATTCGCGAGATTCTCAGCCTGGCGCTTTGCGATATGGGCTACCAGGTGCTGGAGGCCGAAAACGGGCTACAGGCACTGGAAATTTTTTGTGATGTGCGCCCGCCTATTGTGCTCACCGACATCAAGATGCCCGGCATGGACGGCATCGAGCTGCTGCAAAAGATAAAACGTGAAAACCCCGAGGCCGAAGTCATCATGATTACCGGCCACGGGGATATGAACCTGGCCATCCGCAGCCTCAAAAACGAAGCCACCGATTTTATCACCAAACCCATCAACGTGGTTGCACTGGAAATTGCCCTTCAACGGGTCCGGGAAAAAATTCTCGTCCGGCAACAGCTAAAAGAATATACCGCCAGCCTGGAAAACCTGGTGCGTGAAAAAACCCAGCTGCAGGATCACCTGACCACCCTGGGGCTGATGATCAGCTCCATCTCCCACGGTCTGAAAGGTCTGCTGACCGGTCTGGATGGCGGGATTTATCTTGTCGAATCCGGTTTTGCCAAAAAAGACGACGCCGAGATCCAGGAGGGTTGGGATGTTTTGAAAGTGATGGTGGAACGGGTCCGCAAGATGGTGCTGGATATCCTGTACTATGCCAAGGAAAGAAAACTGGAAACCGAGTCGGTGGATATTCTGCAATTCGCCGGAGAGGTGGCCACCACCGTGACACCCAAAATGAGGGCGGAGGGTATTAAATTCATACAGGATTTTGACGCCAATGCCGGTGAGGTCGAAATAGATGTCGGTCACGTGAATTCAGCCCTGCTCAACATCATTGAAAATGCCGTGGATGCCTGCCGACGTGATTCTGCCGGTCAGGCGCCGCAGATCGTTTTTGGCGTGCACCGGTCAAAAAACCATGTTTTTTTCGAGGTGACCGACAACGGAACCGGCATGGACAGCGAGACCCGGGAAAAAATATTCACCCCTTTTTTTTCCTCCAAAGGCGCCGGGGGCACTGGCCTGGGGCTGTTTATTTCCAACAAGATCATCGAGCAGCACGGCGGCGAAATTTCTGTCAAATCCGCACCGGGGCAGGGCAGTTCATTTAGGATTAAAATCCCTTTGCAGTTGCCGAAGGCCGCCAAAGCCAAAGAGGGCGCACCGGCACGCCGATGATTGCATGCCCGACGTTTCCGGCAGAAAACTCCATCCGGCCCGTTTGCCGTGCGGTTTTTGAGTCCGTAGATTTTGCAGGATAACGATTAAAAATTCTTGTTTTTGATGAGAATTCATGGTACGTCACCGCCTTACATGGCCATCCGGTTCCACTATGACCGGTGCATCGCATCATTGCGGTGGGGGCGAAATTGGCGCCGATTTTCCCAGACATGTCAAATCTTCTGATTTGATAACATCGACCAATGGAATCAGGGAACGTTCAAAAGGAGGTAGGTAAATGGACAGCGGCAGCAAATTTTTAGCGGTCGGATCAGTTGTAATCATTGCAGTTATTTTGCAAGTCGTGCTGATCATGGCAGGTCATAAAGACACTCCCGGCCATGCAGCGGTTGAATTCAGCAAGGCCTATTTCATGCTCGACAGGGATATGACCCAACGGCTGTGCAGCGAAGTGGTCGAAAATGAACAGACCGATGTTGTGGCGGATTATCTCCAGCGGACAGCGGCAGCAGCAAAGGCTGCAGGCTTTGAGCCCAGTTGGAAGAAAATGGCGCTGTCCCACATTGAAGTCGAAACCCGCTTGGTGGACGACAACACTGCCGAGGTACATCTTACCTGTCACCGCCGCCGATCGCCCAACCTGGTTTTTGGCGCGGTGGCCAAGGTGTTTTTTCTCAGCGACAGCCACCCGGTTGATGAGATGCTGACCGTGGTCAAAGAAGACAGCCAATGGAAGGTCTGCGGCCGGCCGTTTTCACTGGCCGGAAGCTGACGCTGTTGCCTATCTGAAACTGTCGGGCGCCGGCGGTCGTGCCCTGTGAGTTTCCCCTTGCCCGGAGGCGTGGCGCATGACAACAGAGCTGGAAAATACGGAGCAAACGGTTGTGATCGCGGGGTGTTTTCCTGCTTTCCTGTTTTTTACCTGCGGCACAGCTCTCCGGATGTTTCCATAAAATGCAGTTCATATACACCCGCCTGCGCGAAAGGGCCCGTAAGATTGTGGCGGGTTTACCTCCCCCGGATTTTTATCGGGATCACCATCATGCCTGTAAAATTTCCAGGCGCTTTTTCGAAAACGACCCGGTTATCAGAAAACTGCGGCGGTATGTCAGTGACAACCTGGAAGATGATTTTGGCCATGGACTGCAGCATGCCGTCCGGGTGACCATTGACGCCGGGGCGCTGCTGGTCATCGAGGACCCGGCGGCGAGCCGTGCTCAATCCGCTTTAGAACGGGGGTTGCTGGTGGTTCAGTGTGCCGGGCTGCTGCACGATATCCGGCGCAAACACAAAGATCATGCCCGTCTCGGAGCAGCCTATGCCCGCAAGGTGTTGGAAAATTATCCGTTTTCGGCCGCCGAAATCGAAGATATCTGCCGGGCGATTCACAACCATGAGGCCTTCAAGGCTAAAATCGACTGTGATACCCCTGGTGGCCTGCTGGTATCCAATTGCTTGTATGACGCCGATAAGTTCCGCTGGGGCCCGGATAACTTCACCGATACCCTGTGGGACATGGCATCTTTTATCAACCCGCCGTTGTCAAAATTTATGGCCCGCTATCCCCGTGGCATGCAGGTACTTGAATCAATTAAGGCCACTTTTCGCACCGACACCGGAAAAAAATACGGCCCCCAGTTCATCGATATTGGTCTGTCTGCCGGACGCGAGCTTTACGATGTGATTCAGCGGGAATATTCTGCTTATTTGTAATTTAAATTGGGTGTTTCAAATTTAACGTGGATGTCTGCAAAGTTTGAGTTGAACAGGTTCGAAAGGTTATCTCACCACGAAGAACGCGAAGATCACGAAGGAAGGATAGAATCTATTGACCTCCCCTCTTCGTGCCCTTCGTGGTTCAAACAGCTTAACTTGGGCTTTGTGCATAACCGTAAATTTTTAAAAAGGGATCATCTTGTTTGACACCTTCGGTGGTTTTCACTATACTCCCG
>JAOZSC010000422.1 GCA_029939875.1 Desulfobacterales bacterium | reverse complement strand
GTTGAGGTCTATCCACCGACATGCAGCCAGAAGGCAAAGGTCAGAGCCGAAAGCAGCGTGCTGGTCGAGATGGCGGCCACGGCAAAATCGGCGTCACCTTTCATTTCCCGGGCCATGACATAAGAAACCGTGGCGGTCGGAGACGCCAGCAAAATAATCGCTGGAAGATAATCGGTCGTCCCCAGTCCGAATACACGATAGAGACCATACCCCAGCGCCGGCAGGGCAATCAGTTTGATGGCTGCGCATAACAGCAAGGTTGCCGGCCGCATGCGCACCATCTCAAACGACAGCGATCCGCCGATGATCAGCAATGCCAGCGGAAGGGCCAGATCACTTAAAATGTCCAGGCAGCGCCCGATCACCGCTGGAATCGACAGACCGCTGAGAGAAAACAGAATTCCGGCCAAAGCCGCAATGATAATCGGGTTGCCGATGATCTTACCCGCCACCTTTTGCCAGCCGCCGGCAGCCGCCTCCTCCTGCGAGTTTACCTGCAGCACGATCACTGCCAGCAGGTTCTGCCAGATCATCATAAAACTGGCAATAATGCCGGCCCGGGCCAACCCCTCCGATCCGAGATAATAATAGGCCACTGCCAGACCGACATAGCCCAGATTACCGTGAAAAGAATCCTGTACAAAAGTTCCCATTTGCTGATGTTTGAGCCTCATCACCGCGGCAACAGCCCAGGCAAAGGCAAAGGCAACCACGGCAGCGGCCAGGGCAATACCCACCACCAGGCCGTTAAACTGGACTTTCAACGACGCCCCGGAGATGGCCTTAAAAATCATGGCCGGAAGGGCCACATAGAAAACCAGCCGGTTGGCCGGGGAAAAAAACTCCGGCGGCATAAATCCTTTGCGACGGGCAAGCCAGCCGATTAAAATAACGGCAAATATCGGCACAATGGTGGTAATGATATTCATGGTTCTAATAAAATCCTAAGCCTTCCAATCCCAGGACCGGTCGGTGCAAAAACCTATCTTTGCGGATAAATAAAAAATTAGCGGAATTATGGGGCACGCCGTGGTGGTATGTCAAGCAGAACCACCCCCGCCGAATATGTTCGTTATTCCCGGGGGGTGACAATTTATGAAGAGGCCGTTGTTTTTCTTTGCACGGCCTCAAAGTACGGGATACAAAGCGTCTGATCGATAAGTTCTTTGGACAATAAACAGGGTATCAACAAACCTCCTTTTAATTGGGGATGACAACCGGGTATCCATTGTGATGATAAATTTCAACGCCGATATCATATACCTGGTGGATAATTTCAGCGCTAACCTGCTGGGCCGATATGGCTGCATGGATATGACCGTCTTTTAAAAACACGCATTTATCGGCAAAGCGCAATGCGGTGGAAAGATCATGCATGGTCATGATCGCACACACCGGATGTTCCCGGACCACCCGGCGAATAAGCTTCAAAATTTCCACCTGGTTTTTAAGATCAAGGCTGCTGGTGGGTTCATCCAGCAGTAGCAGGCCTGGCTCCTGTACCAGCGCCCGCCCCACCGCCACTTTTTGCAGCTCTCCTCCGCTCATTTGATCGATGTACCGCATGGCAAGATTTTCCAGGTGAAGGCTCTTGATCGCGCCGTCTACGATCCGCAGATCTTTGTCTGAAACACGGTAATGGATATGGGGCCTGCGACCCATGAGAATGGCATCAAAAGCCGTTACCCGTCCGGCCGTTTGATGCTGGGATACATATCCGATGCGGCGGGCGATGGCCATGACGTCCATTTTAAGAACATTTTGTTTCTCAACCATCACCGCCCCGGCCGACGGTTTTAAGATGGCATTCATACAACGCAAAAGAGTAGTCTTGCCAACCCCGTTGGGTCCGAGAACTGCCAGGATCTCACCTTTTTCAACCTGAAAACAGATGTTATTCAAAACACGGCGACCATTATAACTGAATTGTATTCCGTTGACATCAAGAATCATCATCTGCGCCCCTTTACGATCAGCAATATGAACACGGGTGCTCCCATGAAGGCTGTAAGAATCGACACCGGCAATAAATGCGGCGACAGCATCAACCGGGCGGCCGTATCGGAGACCAGCAGCAAAACGGCCCCCGTCACCGCAGTTGCCGGAAGTAAAAAACGGTTATCCCCGCCAATCAGATACCGCACGATATGCGGACATACCAACCCCACAAAACCGATTATGCCCAGAAAAGAAACGATTACCGCCGTTACCAGAGAGGCGGTGAGCATTCCTAAAAGTCGCACCCGCTCCACCCTGACACCAAGGCCCTTGGCCGTTTCATCACCGGCATCCACCGCATTGTAATTCCAGGCATTTAAAATGAAATACAGGCTTGCGACGAGGGTAACGGCCGCCAAAACGGACAGCTCTTTCCAGCTGGCCCGGGCCACATCACCGAAGGTCCAGAAAACCATGGCCGCCAGTTGCATGTCATCGGCAAAAAATTGCAGGAACATGGTCCCTGCCGTAAACAGCGACCCCAGGGCAACGCCTGCCAGTATCATGGTCTCCGGAGAGGCTCCCCGCATCCTGGCAATGGCAATGATAAAAAAAGACGCCAGCATGCTGAATAAAAATGCCAGACCGGTGGTCACATAGGGATTGGAAATGCTGATCGCGCCCACGTTGGTGCTGGCCATGGTCCCCGAACCCAGGATCATGACGGCAAAAGCAGCACCGAAAGCCGCTGCATGGGAAATGCCGAGGGTAAAAGGAGAACCCAGCGGATTGCGTAAAATGGACTGCATGACCACCCCGGCCACCGAAAGCCCGGCGCCGGCGACAATGGCGGACAGCACCTGGGGCAGGCGAATATTCCACACAATGATACCGGCCCGCTTGGAATGACTGATTCCGGCCAGGGCGCGAATCACTTCCATGAGGGGGATATCTGAAGCCCCCCTGGAGATGCTGAAAACTGCCAGCATCCCCAGGGCCGCCAGGGACAGAACGATGAAAGCGGCCTTGCGACCGATATAACGGGAATATTCCGGGTTTAACACGCCTTCAGAAAAATGCATGACAGTTACCTTT
>JAOZSC010000042.1 GCA_029939875.1 Desulfobacterales bacterium | reverse complement strand
CCCACCGCAGAGGGCATGCGCCCGAGCAGGGCCGAGATTTCCGATCCGGCCTGGGTGAAACGGAAAATGTTGTCGATAAAAATCAGAACATCCTGCCCCTCTTCATCACGAAAATATTCGGCGGCCGTCAGGGCCGAAAGCGCCACCCGTGCCCTGGCGCCCGGCGGTTCGGTCATCTGTCCGTAAATCAGGGCGGCCTTGGGCAAAACGCCGGAATCTTTCATTTCGTGGTAGAGGTCGTTGCCTTCGCGGGTTCTTTCCCCCACGCCGGCAAAAACAGAAATGCCGCCATGCTGCATGGCGATGTTGTGAACCATTTCCATCATGATAACCGTCTTGCCGACCCCGGCACCGCCGAATAGCCCCATTTTTCCGCCGCGGGGAAATGGAACCAGAAGATCGATAACTTTCACGCCGGTTTCAAGAACCTTCACCGTGGTATCCTGTTCGGTAAATTTGGGGGCTTGCCGATGGATCGGCAGCATTTTTTCCTGGCTGATCGGGCCCAGGCCATCCACCGGTCGTCCAACAACATTCAGAACCCGGCCCAGTCCGGCCTCGCCCACCGGCATCATAATGGGTTTTGCCGTATCCTTGACGGACATCCCCCTGACCAGGCCGTCAGTAACGTCCATGGCAATGGTGCGCACCACATTGTCCCCGAGATGCTGTGCCACCTCGACCACCAGGTTGTCGGCTTCGTCATTGATCGTCGGATTGCTGATTGTAAGTGCCGTATAAATCGTCGGCAGCTTGCCCTGTTCAAACTCCACGTCAACCACGGGCCCCATAATCTGGACGATTTTACCAATGTTTTCTCCCATCTAAGAACCTCCAATGTTGTTCGTTGTTACCCCTATTGTATTTTTTTTAAAAAGCAGCTGGACTTAACCTCATTATAAGAACTATTGGAAGGCACTTATCCTCTAAGCGCCTCGGCCCCGCCGACAATGTCCATCAGTTCGGCGGTGATGGTGGCCTGCCGGGCCTTGTTGTAAACCAGGGTGAGGTTTTCCAGCATGTCCTTGCAAGCCGTGGTGGCGTTGTCCATGGCCATCATGCGAGCGGCATGCTCGCTGGTCGACGTTTCCAGCAAAGCGCTGAACAATTGGACATAAACGCTTCGCGGCAGCATTTCACCCAGCAATTCGTCGGCGGAAGGCTCACAGAGGTGCTCTGGAAGATAGGATCCCTCCGCTTCTTTTTCACCTTCGCTCACCGATTCAATGGGTGGGACCGGCAGAACCTGTTTGACCACCGGAACCTGGCGGGCCATGCTGACAAATTCCGCGTAGATCAGATAAACTTCGTCGTAGCTGCCGTCCAGAAAACCGTCCACCAGACTGCGGCCCGAAACCGATGCCACGTTGAACCCGAAATTGGCACCCACAACACCCAGGTGCTCGCCATCGATCTGCAGCTTGTTTTTCCGGCTCCAGCCGCGTCCTTTCTTGCCAAAATTGGTAAAGGAAAAAGACACCTGCCCACCGGCCGTTTTCCCCTGCATAAAGGCTTGCGCCTTTTCGATCAGGTTGATGTTAAAACCACCGCACAGCCCCCTGTCGGAAGTGCACAGGACCACATGGATATTGCGGACTTCTTCCCGGGGCACCAGCAAAGGGCTGGCATCCTGTCCGGCCCTTTCGGCCAGGCTGCCCAGGACCTCGGCAAACTTGCCGGCATAAGGGCGAAATGCCTCCATGCTGGTCTGCGCACCCCGCAAACGGGAAGCCGCCACCATGTTCATGGCTTTGGTAATTTGCTGGGTTTTTTTAACCGCACCAATTTTATTCTGGATATCTTTTAATGTCGCCATACAAATCAGCCCTTTAGCAAACCGTGATAGGTTGGATAGTTGGAATCATCAGCCGTCCCTTCTGAAATCTGAAGGAACCCGGCGGGTGGAGCATTCCGAACCGGCCCTAGCTTTTAATGGTATCCTTGAATTCCTCGTGGTAGGCCTTCAAAGCCTCTGTCATCTGCTTATCCAACTCATCGTCGATGGCCATTTTTTCCTTGAGTTCGGAAAAAACCTGGGGATACCGGTCCTCGATGAAAGGATACAGTCCGCCCTCATACTTTTCCAGCACGTCCACGGGATAGTCATCGAGAAATCCCTTGGTGCCGGCATACAGAATCATGACCTGCTTTTCCAGCGGCAGCGGCTGATATTGCGGCTGTCTGAGAATTTCCACCAGCCGGGCACCCCGGGTGAGCTGCCGCTGGGTGGCCTTGTCCAGGTCGCTGCCGAAAGCGGCAAAGGCTTCCAGTTCACGGTATTGGGCCAGGTCCAGGCGCAGGGTACCGGCCACCTGTTTCATGGCTTTCTCCTGGGCGGAACCACCGACCCGGGATACGGACAACCCGACGTTGATGGCCGGTCGGACACCCGCAAAAAACAGGCTCGGTTCCAGGTAAATCTGCCCGTCGGTAATGGATATCACGTTGGTTGGGATGTAAGCGGACACGTCACCGGCCTGGGTTTCAATAATGGGCAGTGCGGTGAGCGATCCGGCCCCGAGATCGTCATTGAGCTTGGCGGCCCGTTCCAGCAGCCGGGAATGATTGTAGAAAATATCTCCCGGATAGGCTTCACGGCCAGGCGGGCGCCGGAGCAGCAGGGAGACCTGGCGATAGGCGGCCGCCTGTTTGGACAGGTCATCATAAATAATCAGGGCATGCTGCTTGCGGTCACGAAAATATTCTCCCATGGCACATCCCGCATAGGGTGCGACGTACTGCAAGGTAGCCGGGTCACTGGCACAGGCCGACACGATAGTGGTGTACTCCATGGCGCCATGCTTTTCCAAAACAGCATGAACCTGGGCCACCGTCGACTGCTTCTGCCCGCAGGCCACGTAAATGCAGTAAATGTCGGTGTCTTTCTGGGCTAAAATCGCATCAACAGCGCAAGCGGTTTTACCAATCTGCCGATCGCCGATGATCAGTTCCCGCTGGCCCCGTCCGACCGGTGTCATGGCGTCGATGGCTTTCAAACCGGTATAGCAGGGCTCGTGGACGCTTTTACGGGCAATGACACCGGGAGCGACGACTTCCACCCGGCTAAACTCCTTGGTGTCGATGGGACCCTTGCCATCCAAGGGCTCGCCCACGGCGGAAACCACGCGTCCCAATACCGCTTCACCCACTGGTACCTGGGCAATCCGTCCAGTGCGTTTGACCAGATCACCCTCTTTGATGTGGATGTCCTCACCCATGATGGCGATACCCACATTGTCTTCTTCAAGATTCAATGCGAGCCCCAGAATACCGCCGGAAAATTCGACAAGTTCCAACGCCATTACGTTGTCAAGCCCGTAGACCCTGGCAATGCCATCTCCCACCGACAAGACCACACCCGTTTCACTGAGTTCAACCTTCTTGTCGTAGTCCGTAATCTGTTCCTTAATAATTTGACTGATTTCTTCTGCTCTTAGTTCCATTAGGCACCTTCACCCCTTTTTAATAAAGATTCTCTCATGTTGAGTAATTGGGTTTTGATACTCCCGTCCAGAACAAGGTCCCCAATGCGGCTGACAATGCCGCCGATGAGACTCGGATCCTGTTCAACCTCCAGAATGATATCCTTACCTGTCTTTTGTGACAGGGTGCCACGAATCTTTTCAATGGTTTCGGATGAAAGCTCGGTGGCCGAAACCAGGCTGGCCCGCGCGATGCCCTTTAATTCATCGGCCAGCTTTTGATAAAAATCATTAATGCTTTCCAGGTAGATAAAACGCCCCTTATCGAACAGCAAGGTTAAAAAAGATTGCATCACCGACGAAAGCGACAGCTTTTCGATGACAGTCTGTAAAACTTTTCTCCGCCCGGCCGCATCGTAGAGGGGATTGGTAATTGCCCGACCAAGGGCGTCCTGGTTTTCGACCAGCCCGCAAAATCCCGCCAATTCCTCGCGGTAAGTTTCGGTCTGGCCGTCTTCTTTTCCGATCAGCAACAGCGCTTTAGAATAACGTCTTGCAATCGCTAAATTTTTCATCCTGGCACCACCCTCTCCAAATACTCGTCAACAATTTTATCCTGATCCTGGACCGTGATTTTTTCTTTTATGATCTTTTCAGCCTCCAATAGGGCCTTTTCAAAAATTTCTGCCTCCAGCTTCAGTTTGGCCTGTCCGAATTCATGATCGATATTGCGTTGGGCCTGGACCTTGAGTTTTTCGGCCGCGGATTCCGCCTCCTTCAATATTCGGACCTTGGCCTCCTGGCCCTGCTTGATATAATCAGCGACGATTTTTTCAGCCTCTTTTTCCAAATGGGCCAATTTTTCATTGTATTCGGCCAATTTTGTTTCAGCTTCCAGTTTGCGGGCTTCCAGATCCGCCAACTGGTCTTTTATCCCCTTGGTGCGTGAACTCAGTGCCTGGGATAACGGTTTGCGCAACACAAAAGCAAGGGCAAGGGCCAAAACTACAAAATTAATTACCCGGTAGGTATCGGTTGACACCCATCCCTTGGAGCCGCCGCCTTCACCATCGGATGAGGCCGGTACCGTTGAAACAAACAGAACAGAAATCAGCAGCACAAATAAAAAAACAGCCATTGCGTTTCTGCACCGCCGATGCGGCCGGCCTGGACTGCGAATTTTCATTAAACCGCCCTCCCCAAAATTTTTTGACTGATCTGGCTGGCAAAATCACCGATTTGCTTTTCCAGGCTATCTCTGACGGCACCGGCATCTTTCTTAATTTTTTCACGCAAAGCGGCCAACTCGGTCTGGGCCTGCCGGTTGATTTCGGCGACAATCCGTTTTTCCTCATCAGCGGCCTGCTGCATCAGGGCTTCCTTTTCCTGTAACCCCCTGGCCCGTGCTTCTTTTATGCCCGCCGCGAAAGCCTGGTCTTTTTCGCCGGCATCCCTGTCGCTCGTTTCAATGGAAAGCTCGAGCCCCTGTATTTTTTCTTTACGCTGGATTAAAATCTTGCGAATGGGCTTGTACAGCAGAAGGTTTAATACCCAGATGGTGAACAGAAAATTGATGATTTGGATGAAAACCGACCCGTCGGGAGCTACTGTAACCCCCCCACCACCGGATTCTCCGGACGAACCCAGGCCGATCTGGGGAAAAAGGAGTACTGCGCAAACAAGTGTAGGGAGAACATACGGAACCCCTTTGCGCCACACATTGGAAAATTTCATAAAACGCACCTCCATGCACCCCTGAAAAAACTACCAGGCAATTTGTTTTCGAATATTTTCCCTGTAAGCGTATTTTCGACTTGCGGCGGTCTATACCATCCACCGCAATGAATTGTCAAAGGTTTTTTAAAAATTTTTGCAGAAAACAAAAGAATGGATTTTTTTAATTTTGTTGTTTGCCACCGGAGCCGGTGGTCACCGCCGGAATTCTTTTAATTGACGTTTCCGGTGCCTTTTTCATGGTACAGGTCCCATTAAAAATACCCCCGGGTTCAATGGAAATTACCGGTGCCTGAATATCGCCGCCGACACGCCCGGGTGGAAACACTTCAATGCGCTCTACGGCGTCAATGGTGCCGTTGAGCTCCCCCATGACCACGGCGGCACCAACAACGATATCGGCATTGACAACCGCCTTTTCCCCGACGATGATCGTACCGCCGTTGCTGGAAATTTTTCCTTTCACCCGGCCATCCACCCGGATGGTCCCCTTAAATTCAATTGCGCCTTCAATGCTGGCATCCGCACCGATAAAAGTCGATATTCTGTCGATTTTTCGGTCTTTTCTCATGGTATCCGCTTTCCTTTTTTCGTATTTTCAATTGAGCGTCAGTGTCCATTTGACGAGATCTAAATACATATGTTGCGGGTCAATTGCAACTTGTTGAGAAGTACCTTCTTTGCCGGGTGGTAATTACAACGTTTATTCCAGCATAAACCTTCGCATGCTCACATTCAATAGCAAACCGATACCGATGGCAGTGGTCAGAACCGAGGAGCCCCCATAACTGATAAAAGGCAGCGGCACGCCAACCACCGGCATCAATCCCATGGTCATGCCGATATTTATCACCACCTGCCAGAAAAACATGGAAGTCACCCCCACGGCCAGGATAGTGCCGAACGGCTCGCGGCAACTCTGGGCGACGTGAAGCCCCCAGACAATCAAAACCAGAAACAGCAAAATAACAATCACCGACCCGACCAGTCCCCATTCCTCAGCCAGTACTGAAAAAATAAAATCCGTGTGCTCTTCCGGAAGAAAAGACAGAGCATTCTGGGTTCCTTTCAAAAACCCCTTACCGGAAATCATGCCCGAACCAATGGCAATTTTAGACTGAATAATATGATAGCCGGCCCCCAGGGGGTCGCGGTCCGGGTTGAGAAATATCAGGATGCGTCGTTTCTGATATTCTTTCAGAAAAAACCAGACCATGGGAATCACGGCGGCACAGGACACCACCAGGTAGATAAAGGAACGCTTCTCGATTTTCACGAACACGGTAATTGAGCAGGCAATCAGCAAAAGCAGACCGGCCGTGCCCAGGTCCGGCTGCTTGAGAATCAGCACAAAGGGGATCACAACCAGCACAACGGGCTGTAAAAGCTCTTTCAGGGTAAACCCTCGCGTGTTGGCATCTTTTGAGTAATATTTTGCCAGCACAATGATGACCGCGATTTTGACCGGTTCTGACGGTTGGAGGGAAAGCGGGCCCAGCAGCAGCCATCTGCGCGATCCACCGATATACTTTCCGAATAATAGCACCCACACCAGCAGCAGCAGGCATAAAACGTAAACCGGCTGGCCCCACCGATCCAGCAGCTTGTAATTGAATGCGAATGCTATGGTCATGGCAACCAGCGCGATGGAAAACCAGACAAACTGTTTGTAAAAAATAATCTTTTGCGGTGCGGGCGTCTCGGCCGTCACGGCGCTGTATAGAACAAGCATGCCGATGGAGCTGAGCAGTACCGCCAGTGCCAGCAGTCCCCAGTCAAAATAATGTAAAAGCCGTCGGTCAAACATGGTGGCTTACGCTCCGGATTTTTAATTCTGGTTTCTTGGTTACTCGTTGCTTGATCATGGTGCCTTGTCGCCGAATGCATAGCGCCGGCCGACTACCCGCTACTACCCTTATCAGCGACGTCCTCATCCCTTGCCACCTGGTTGGTTGTATGCCGCTTTCTCAGATACGTCTTGATGAGTTCGCGTGCCACAGGCGCTGCTGCACCGGAACCGTGTTCGCCATTTTCGACCAGCACGGCCACGGCAATTTGGGGTGCCTCCGACGGGGCATAGGCGACAAACCAGGCATGGGCTCTCAGGTGCGCCGGTTTTTCCTCTTTGCCAAAGGGGTCATCTTTTTTTCGGCCGATGACCTGGGATGAACCCGTTTTCCCGCTAAACTCAATGTCCGGCAGCCGGCTTCCCCGGGCGGTGCCATGTGCACCGTTTAACACCCCCCACAAGCCTTCCCGGACCAGCGCCAGCGTAGAAGACCGTACCGGGATCTTGCCGACAACCCGAGGCTGGTTTTGCTGCAAAAGTCGGCCACCGGCCGTCTTTATCGATTCCAGGATCATGGGCTTGTAACGCGTCCCGCCGTTGGCAATGGCTGCAATCAAACCTGCCATCTGAAGTGGTGTTGCCAGGTTAAACCCCTGCCCGATGGCCAGAGAAAGGGTTTCGCCTTCCTGCCACGCAATGCCGGTACGCTTTTTTTTCCAGGCCGCGGTGGGTATCAGGCCGCCGGCCTCCCGGTCCAGGTTGATGCCGGTGGGAGAACCCAGGCCGCAGGCTTTGGCATACCAGGCCAGACGGTCCACACCCAACCGTTGGCCTACCTGGTAAAAAAATACATCACAGGACTCGGTCAAAGCCTTGGTAACGTTGACCGTCCCGTGGCCTCCCTGTTTCCAGCAGCGGTAGGTGCGATTGCCGAATCTGTAATGGCCAGGGCAAAAAAATTCAGTGTTCCCATCGATGACGCCCTCTTCCAGCCCGGCCAGTGCCGTGACGATCTTATACGTTGACCCGGGCGGATACTCGCCCTGGATGGCTTTATTTTCCAGCGGCCGGAAGGGATTGGAAATCAACAAATCCCACTGCTCGTGAGACATGCTCCCTTCAAAAATATTCTGATCAAAGGAGGGGCTGCTGGCCAGGGCTAAAATGCGGCCGGATCCGGGTTCCATGGCGACCACCGCCCCGGCCACGCCCTGCAGTAAGGATTCAGCCTTTGTCTGCAAATTCCGGTCAATGGTTAAATAAATATTTTCACCGGCCTTAGCTCCGACCGTTTTCAGCACCTGGACTACCTGGCCGGTGGCATTGACCTCAACCTGGCGTCCACCGCGAATACCCCGCAAATACTTCTCGTAGGCCTTTTCCGCGCCGAATTTACCAATGAAATCCCCCCGGCGGCGCCCCGGGTACCGCCCGCTGGCCAGTTCCACGGAATTAATTTCACTCAAGTACCCGATAAGATGGGATGCCCCCTGGACATTCAGGTAATGCCGGCGCAGCTTCACGTTGACGGCCACCCCGGGCAAATCGTATTGGTTGGCCTCAACCGATGCCAGGGAATTGCGGCCGACATCCTGTTTGAGCAGGATCGGCTTGTATGCTGAAACCCCCTTGCTGCCGGAAATTTTGCTCATCAAGTCCTGGGGTGGGACCTTGAGGTGCCGGGCCAGCTTGCCGATGGTCTCCGGAACCGGTCGTGCATCCTTTAATACAATGCTGACGTCAAAAGAGGGGCGGTTGTCCACCAGCACCCGGCCGTTGCGATCCAGAATAAATCCCCGGGGAGCCTCGATGCTCTGCAGCCGGATACGGTTGTTCAGTGACAGGGTGTGATATTTTTCACCCATGATCACCTGCAGGTAGACCAGCCGCACCAGGATAATGGCAAAGACCGCCAGCACGCATATCATCACTCCGGTAATGCGCTGCCGGTACCACTCACTGTCAGCGTTTTTTAAGTACTTGGCCATGGTGTACGCCTACCCCTGTTCACGGCGGGCATAAAAAGCCCTGAAAACATTCCCCATCCATTTCTGGGCGTTTTTATAAAACAATATAAACAGGGGTCCGGTAAAAAATGCCCACAGCCCCTGGATGGCAATATCGCCGAAGGTATGGGCGCCAATCTGCCGGTCCGGTCCCGCCATGACAAGCGCCCCCATGAAGATGAGGTTTTCAGCCAGCACCCCGGCGGCAACCACCATCGCTGCAATCAGCAGACGATCCGGGGCCTGCACCAGGCGGGTAACCCCCTTGACGGCAACGTACAGCCAAAAATAGACGGTCAGGTACAACCCAAACGGGCTGCCGGAAAGGCTGTCCACGATGAGGCCCAGAAAAATGACAAACGGAAGGCTTTCACGCAGCGGCCGCAACAGGCCCAGGTATACGATAAACGGAATCAAAAGATCATAAAAACCACCCGGCACCGGCAACCGTGACAGGATGGCTGTCTGTGCGATAACCAGACCCAGACAGATGGCGGTATAAAAAAAATAGATCATCGTCGGCTCGCAATATCGTGTTTGCGGCGGTCCACGACCACCAGCACCTCCTCGAGCTTCTCGAAGTCAACAAACGGAACAACCGTGATCTCATGAAAAATTTCCGCATCATGATCCACCAATTCCGACACGCGTCCGATACGCAGTCCTTTGGGGTACACGCCGTCCAGCCCCGAAGATACGATGGTGTCGCCGATGTGAACATCATTTTTGCGCAGCACATACTGCAACCGGCACCAGCTGGCAGACTCCCCCTTAACAATACCCCGAGCCCGGGTTCGTTGCACCAGCGCGTCCACCGCGCTGTTACGATCGATGATCAGCATCACCTTGGAATAATGACTCGACACCTCGATCACCTGCCCTGCAATTCCACGGGGCATCACTACCGGCAGGCCCTTGGCCACGCCATCGGCCCTGCCCTTGTCGATGATGACTGTTTTAAACCAGGCTGACGGATCCCTGCTGATCACTTCGGCGGCAACAACTTGTTCAATGATGGTTTTCTGAAAGTTTAGCAGATCGCGCAGGCGGGCATTGGCCAACTCGGTCTCCCGCCACTGGTTGTTTTTTTCGGCCGCCTGATCCAGTCGACCGCGCAGTCCATGGTTTTCCCTTGCAACGCCAACGAGGTAAAAATAATCCCGCCAGACTTCTCTGGAAAAACGCATCGTACGGGTGGCAAGCTCCTGGAAAGGGGCGGTAAAGGAGACGGCAAAACGCCCGAGGCCCAGCGTTGAGTAGCGTCGGGCATTCAATGAGAGGACGATAATATTAACGGCAATCAAAACAATGACGCCGACGATGATCACCATTTTTCTGGAGAACATGGATCTGTTTCGTTAGGCTCAGGTGATAACGACTTCCTTCAGGATATCAAGATTATCCAGTGCCCTGCCCGAACCCAGAGCCACGGTCGACAGGGGGTCCTCGGTTACGGTAATCGGCAGACTGGTTTCCTCTCGAAGCAGGCGGTCTAAATTTTTGAGAAGCGCACCACCGCCGGTCAGTATGATTCCCCGATCGACGATGTCGGCGGACAATTCCGGTGGGGTCTGCTCCAGGGCAATCTTGACCGTCTCGATGATGGCATCGATCTGTTCGGAAATGGCAATGCGAATCTCTTCCGAATCGATGGACAAAATTTTCGGGATGCCCGAGGCCAGATCGCGGCCTTTGACCTCTATTGTTTCCAGGTTCTGGGTATCCGGGTATGCGTTGCCGATGGTCATTTTAATAGCCTCAGCAGTGCGCTCACCGATCAGCAGGTTGTATTTTCGCTTGATGTACTGAATGATGGCCGAATCCATCTTGTCCCCGGCCACCCGAACGGAACGGCTGTAAACAATGCCTTTTAGCGAAATGACGGCCACCTCGGTGGTGCCGCCGCCGATATCCACCACCATGTTGCAGGTGGGTTCGGCAATGGGAAGACCGGCGCCAATGGCAGCCGCCATGGGCTCTTCGATCAGAAACACCTCCCGCGCTCCCGCAGATTCCGCCGATTCTCTTACCGCTCGTTTTTCCACCTGGGTAATGCCGGAAGGAACCGCCACGATAATCCGCGGCCGCACAAACGTTCTCCGGTTATGCACTTTGTGAATAAAGTGCCGCAGCATGGCCTCGGTGACCTCGAAGTCGGCGATCACCCCGTCGCGCATGGGCCGAATCGCCAGTATGTTTCCCGGGGTTTTGCCCAGCATGTTTTTTGCTTCCAGGCCCACGGCCAAAACGCGGTTTTTAGAGCGATTGCCGGTGCTGACGGCAACGACGGACGGTTCGTTCAATACGATTCCCTTGCCCTTCACATACACAAGGGTATTGGCCGTACCAAGATCTATGGCAAGATCATTTGAAAATATGCCTATAATTCCATCTAAAAATAAGTTCATAGTCCCTCGTTATCACGCACATTCATGTGCCGGTTTGTAAATAGAAAGATATCAATAAATTACTATTAATGTATTGTATCATTACAAATAAAAATAATCATTAAAAAAATGACGGCGATGGAAAAAATTTACCGCTTAGAGTTGGCCCTTGGCCATCAAGCT
>JAOZSC010000041.1 GCA_029939875.1 Desulfobacterales bacterium | reverse complement strand
TACCGGACAGCCCTTTAAGATTATGGATCAGGCTGTGGGCCTGCTCAAAATCCCCGGCAGCCAGCGCCTCATGGATTTTTTCGGCTACCCCTCTGTAATTGGCACCAAAATCAAGCAGCAGTTTGCGGTAAAGGCGCTTGTTGCCCATCAAGCGTTTCAGGCCTGCGGTCAGATTAAACCCCGGCAAAGATGCCGGCAGCTCATCTTGCACCGGCGCCGCCTGGCCAGGCTCAGCCGAAGCATCCGGTCTGGGCGGCACTGTTGAGGCGGATAAACTTTTTGGGGATGTGGGCCGCTCTGCAACCGGCTTGATCCACTTTTGCAAGGCAGCAAACAGCTGGTCCGGATCAATGGGCTTGGTCACGTGATCGTCCATTCCTGCTTTAATGCTCTTTTCTTTATCACCGGTCATGGCGTGCGCCGTCATAGCGATGATCGGAAGTCTCGAGGTTTGAGGTTTGAGGTTTGAGGCCTGATTCCCGTCTTCTGTTTCCGTTGCTTTGAGCTTTGAGCTTTGAGCTTTGAGCTGCCACTCGCGTATTTTGCGAGTGGCTTCGTATCCGTCCATCACCGGCATCTGGACATCCATGAGCACGGCCTCGAATTGCGATGACTGCACAAGGTCGACGGCTTCGCGGCCGTTATTGGCAATAGTGACCACCAGTCCTGCCCCTTCCAGAATTTCTTTGGCCACCTGCTGATTGATCTCATTGTCTTCCACCAGCAGTACGCGGGCCCCCTGGATGACTTCCCAGCTTTCGTCATCCCTGTCTTTTATGCGTCCAGGACGGGAAACGTCTTTGACTTCCTTGCCCAGGGCGTGCATAATGGCATCGAACAGCATCGATGAACTCACCGGTTTGAGTAAAAAGCCCTCCAACCCGATTTTATCGGCCTGTCGCATGACTTCTTCCCGGCCGTAGGCGGTCACAAGAACGATGGCCGGTGTTTTGCTTAATGCCACTTTGGTTTTGATGCGCTCGGAAGTTTCGATGCCATCCAGACCCGGCATTTTCCAGTCCATGATCACCAGCTCAAACGGTTGATCCTTGTCGGCACTTGCGATCTCTTCCAGGGCCTCTTCTCCGGAGGCCGCCAGATAAACTTCAAAGGAAAACGATTCCAGAATATCATGCAAAATTTGTCTGGAGGTGGCATTGTCATCGACCACCAGCACTTTCAACCCCCTGAGATCCGGCGAGGGCTCAAAGCGCTTTTTTACCGTTTCCTTTCCCATGCCAAATTTAGCCGTAAAGTTGAATGTGGTCCCCTGGCCCGACTCGCTTTCTACCCAGATTTCTCCACCCATCATATTGACCAGACGTTTGCTGATGGTCAGCCCCAAGCCGGTGCCGCCGTATTTTCTCGTGGTCGAAGTGTCGGCCTGGGAAAAGGCCTGGAAAAGCTTGGCCTGCTGTTCCGCGGTCATGCCGATGCCGGTGTCTCGCATTGAAAACTGGAGGATAACCTTATCATCCAACGTTTCTATGATTTTCGTTGTGAGCACAATCTCGCCTTGCTCGGTGAATTTTATGGCGTTATTTCCGAGGTTGACCAGGATTTGATTGAGTCTTAACGGGTCCCCGACCAGAAAGTTGGGTACCCGGGAATCGAGATGGAACAAAACTTCCAGGTTCTCCTTTTCCTGGGCCTTGACACTGATCACATTGGCGACGTTATCCAGGGTCTCCGACAGGTCGAATTCCACGGCTTCCATGTCCAGTTTGCCGGCTTCGATCTTGGAAAAATCCAGAATGTCGTTAATGATCCCCAGCAGCGAATTGGCCGACGATTGAATTTTGTTCAAATAATCCTGCTGCTTGGGTGTCAGCTCGGTTTTCAGGGCCAGGTGGGACATGCCGATGACCGCATTCATCGGCGTGCGGATCTCATGGCTCATGTTGGCCAGAAAATCGCTTTTGGCCCGGGTGGCGTCCTGGGCTTTGGACTTTTCTTCGTCCAGGTCCTCCATCATGTTGAGCATGGCCGATTGGGCTTCATCCAGTTCCTTGATGCGTTCCTGCAGATCGGCATCCATTTTTTTCCGCTCGGTAATATCCTCCTTGACGGCCAGATAATAAGCAATGGTACCGTCAGCGGATTTAACCGGGGAGATGGTAGCGGATTCCCAGTAAAGCTCACCATTCTTTTTTTTATTCTGAAACTCCCCCCGCCATTCGTATCCGGCCTTGATGGTCTTCCATAGTTCCCGGTAGACTTTGTGCGGCGTATGGCCGGATTTCAGGATGCGGGGGTTTTGTCCGATCGCTTCGTCGATGGTATATCCGGTGACCTCACAAAACCTGCGGTTAACATATTCGATGGTCCCCTTAAGATCGGTAATCACCACCGCGGCCGGGCTCTGTTCAACCGCCAGGGAGAGTTTTTTCAAATCCTCTTCAATCATCTTTTTTTCGCTGATGTCAAAAATAGTGCCGTCCAGAAACAGGGGATTGCCATTTTCATCAAAAACCGCCTGGCCTCGAGCATAAACCCAGTGGGTTTTCCCCTCCCGATCAACAATACGATACTCGTTCACAAAAGGCCTTTTCTCTTCGACAGCCCTGGCTGTATTTTCCGCAATCGGCTGCAGGTCGTCCGGATGCATGAGATCTGAAAATTTTCTTTTCGATTCCGGACCCAGGAAATCGGAGGCCGCATAACCGCACAATGTCTCAATTTCGTCATTGATATAGAGCATGGTCCAATGCTCGTCCAGAAGACAACGATAAACAACGCCGGACATATTGTTAACCATGTTCCGGAAACGTTCCTCGCTTTCCTTCAAAGCGGCCTCGGCCCGGTTACGTTCGGTGATGTCCATGCTCGTGCCGATCATTCGCACGGGCTGACCACCTGCATCCTTTATTACATGCCCGCGCGCCTCAAGGATACGGACCTCCCCATTCGGTCTCCGAAATCGATACTCGCTGACAAAATCTTTTTCTCCCGCAAGGGCTTCATTTATCTCGGATTTGACCCGTTGTGCATCTTCAGGATGGATGGTTTTGATGAAGCTTGCCCAATCACGTTCGCCCTGGGCAGAGTCGATGCCCATAATTTTGCATTGCGCCTGGCCCCATAAAACGGTTTCGTTGGCGATATCCCAGTCCCAGGTGCCGATTCCCGAGGAAGCCAGAGCCAGATCCAGACGCTGGTGGCTTTCGGTCAATTCACCGGTTGCTTGCCGGACTTTTTTGGAAATCGTTCGATTCCGCTGCAGCAGCATTCCGATAAATGAAAGGAAAAGAATGGTGGCTCCAACCCCTCCCATGAAAGCAAAGTTTGCCAGAGCTTCCTTGGGTCCTTCGTTAAAAAGCCGGTTCGCATACCAGGTGATCGACAGGTTTGCCCCGGCGCTTAAGGTCCGGGTCGTCACCGCGAGCAGAGCTTCGGGTATCGGTTTGCCGATAACCTCACGCCGGGGTCCGGAGCCGCCCATCTCCTGGAAGCGCCCTTGAATTTGGAGTTGCAATCCATCCAGCTTGTGGATGTCGAATAATCCTTTGACGATGGCATCGTAATTGATCAGGCCGATGACGACCAGCGGACCGCGAGCATCATGGGCGACAAGCGCAGCGGGCGAATAGCGTGTGCCGTCTTCGGAGGAAAACGGCGCTCCCAGCATCACCTGGTCCGGATGTTCGACGGCGACCTTGATGGTTTCAAGGATCTGCGGGTACCTGCTTAGCGGGATGCCGGAAGACAATGGGCCCCGGGGTTCACTGGAAAACTCGACAAACCAGTCTTTTCCCCCGTTGCGGGGGCGCGCTGCGGCCTTGGCGTCTAGGAAAAACGTTGCTGCACGCGCCTCCAAAGCATCGGTGGCGCCTAAAAATTCAACCTCGGTGACCTCTCTGGAATTTTCAAACAAAATCGCCAGGCCGGACAGGGGGGAATAGCTTTCCTCCAGCCACTCCAGGACAGTTTCCGAAAGCCACCGGGCGGCCTGGGAGGCCTGGGCTTCCCAGGCCTGCCTGGCATCGGTGCGGAAGGCTTCACTTAATGCGTAGGATCCGCCAATGCCTCCGACGGCCAGCAGAATCAGTAAAATCCAGGTTAATATTGTTTTCATAAGCAGATAGGGCCTATTTGTTATTTTTTCCAACTTAGATGGGGTTTTGAAACCCCTTCTACTCGTTGATACTGAAGATAGGTCGAAACCCCCTTGGCGCCAGCGTCGTCGAGCTATCCCAGCTGCGAATATTGTTGCGGTCCACAACCACAATTCTGGGGGCAACGTGCTTATCAAAATCCTTTTTCTCGAGGATGCGCACCAGGACATCGACAGCGATACGCGCTTGTATGACCGGCAGATCACTGGGTGCTGCCAGAATGTCTCCCCGGCGGATACCGCGTTGCATCCCCGGACTGAAGTAGTACGAAATGATTTTGATCCTGTCTGCCAGAGTGCGTCTGCGCAGGATTTTTATGGCAGCCTCAGCGGTAACGGCCGTGCCCGCGATGCAGTCAAGATCATCGGCATACCGGCCGAGCGCGGCCTCGACCAGCCTTGCCTGAACCGCGCTGCCGGTGTCGCCATACTGTGAGTCCACGATTTTTATCGCCCCCCCCCCAATTGCCTTGCGGAAGCCGGCATCACCGGCGGCGACCCAGCCGGCACCCTCGGGTCCGGGAAACCAGGCCACCTTCATGGGTTTGCCTTTTTCTTCTTGCAAACGGCGCAGATAAGTACCGGCCCGGTACCCCATGTCCCGGAAGGAGACGGCCACCCGGGCGCTGATGTGCGGCGAGGATATGCCGTTGATCAGATCCAGCACGGGAATCCCCTTATCAGCGGACTTTTTTACGATGTCATTGAGCCCGTCCAGGGAAATAGCTCCGATGACCAGACCATCCGGTTTATCAGAGAGGACCTCCTCGATCTGCCGGCGCTGAACTTCGAGCCGGTCGTAACCGCCTGCTTCGTATATCGCCAGGCTAACCCCGAGCCGCCGGGCCTCGCGGATAAGCCCGTAGTTGACCCCCAACCAGTAGGCGTCTTTGAGATGGGGAATAAAAACACGGATGCGCCATTTTTTCTGCGCCCTGTCCAGCGGGGTATAAATCTTCTGCTCCCGCTGATGCAGGTCGTTGAATGGAGGCTTCCAGACTTCTACTTTGACCGGATACCAATCCTTTCCGGCCTGCGCAGTTTGTGACACGCTGACGGAAAAAAAGGCAAGCGCGCACAGCATCCAGGCGCTGTTTCTCAGCCAATGGACAGTTCGCGGATAAATGACATCCCGCCGGCTTTTCATTCTCGGTGCCTCCATCAATGGATTTTGTATTTTTCCGACAGTCCGTTTGCTTTCAGCAGCTCATTGATTTCCTTTTTCAATTCGATCATCTTCTGTTCACGGCCGATGGCCAGCCGCCTGAAGCGGGTCAACTCATCGAATTTGGCCTTCAGCTCCCGTTCGGCTTCCTTCAGGCCGCTGAGGTCCACCAGCCAGGTAAGCATCCCAGTTTGGCTTTCGTATTCGGTACGGCTGAAGGTGGCCAGTGTATCCCGGATCTCCCGGTTGCGGCCATAGGTCTGCAACTCGTAATCACGAACAATCCCCGATCGTTGGAGTTCCTTGACGACGTATTGCCGGTCTTGCGGGTTGACATAGGCCTGTTGCGCATCCTCGCCCTTTTCGGAATAAAAAAGGTCGGCAAAACGCGGGTTGGCGAAACGAATCACGCCCTCAACGGATATGCCGACACCGACCGGACTGGTGTCCAGGATCTTTTGCAGTCGTTCGCGCTCTGCCAGCAGAGCGGATTCCATTTTCAGGCGCTCGGTGGTATCCCTGAAGGTGATCACGGCACCGACCACCCGGCTGTCCTTTTTCAACGGCATGCTCGTGTATTCCACGGGAAACGGCGTGCCGTCTTTGCGCCAGAGCACCTCATCGGTTACGTGGTGATCGGTGCCATCGACATGGGTCAGGTACATCGGGCACTCAGCTTTAGGGTAACGGGAGCCATCCTGGCGGGAATGGTGAATTGCCTCATGGACATCCTGTCCGATGAGATCCTTGGATTCGAATCCCAGCATGCGATTGGCGGCCGGATTGATGAACACCACTTTGCCTTCCAGGTCGACTCCAAAGATTCCCTCGCCGGCGGAATCCAGCAGCAAACGCGCGCGTTCCTCGGCCACCTTAAGTTGCTCCTGTTTTTTCTGCAATTCGGCTGTGCGCTCGTCAACCTTTGCTTCCAGATTATCCCGCGCCTTCATCAGCGCCCGGCTGGTGCGTTCGCCGAATATCAAAACAAGCAACACCGCGCCCACAGACAGAAACAGAGTAAATCCAAGCACTCCAAAGACCGTCCAGCGGATCTGGTAATAATCGGACATCGCTTCGCTCACATCGATTTCAGTCGCCAGGCCAAGCCCCAGATCGGCATTCCAGAGCCAGGCGCCGAAGACCGGCACCCCGCGATAATCCCGGTATCCGTTGGTATCGATTTCAATTTTCGAATGGCCATGGGTTTGACCGGCTTTGGCCATATTTAGCTTTAATTGAATGGCACGCGATGCCATCCGGGTTAAGGGCTGCTGCGATCTTTCGATTTGGGAGCGCTGCCCGGCCACCAGGTTGACACCCGGATCTCGAATGGCGATGTTTAAAGCACTGTGTTGATCTTCGCCGATCAGACCGATCCGGCGCAGGAGGTCGTCGGACCGGCTTTCCGAGAGCATTTCGCCATGCTCGCTAAAGGCGTAAGTTTCACCGGTCTGGTTGGTGATCGAAGACGGCAGCAACTGCCGGAAGTCTATTGAAGGGTCCACCCGCAGGGTCATGACTGCAATGATCTGCCCACCGGCGCTCCGGACGGGCCCCATAAAAAAATTGGTGGATGGATTCCGGGCCCCGTCTGTTTGGGATTTTTTGCCCAGAGGGACATCGGATTCGATGGGGGGCACGAACAGGACTTCACCCTTAAATGCCCGCCCGAGCAAAGCCGGCCTTTGCAGTGAAATGAGATTACGGGTACCGATATTGGTATCCCGCATGGATCCGATGCTGATGCGATCCGCGTTAATGACAAAAAAACCTAAATTGGGAAAGACATCTTTGTTGCGCTTGAAAAATGCGCGGATATCCCGCAAAGCAGTGGATGCCAATAAATCTTCACGCTTCGCCGGAACCGCTAAAAGGCGTTTGGTCAATGTCACCAGTTTCGGGTCGCGTCCCAGCAGCTTCAACGAGGATATTCTTTTGTCCACCCAGAGGTTGAGCCGGTCGTCCGCGGTGATCAGCGTTCTGGAGAGGTCTTCGCCGACACCAGCCAGAATTTTTTCCTTGCTTTTTTCCAGCGTAAACCAACCCAGCAGACAGACTACAATGACGAAAAAACTCAAACCGGCCAGGACGAGTCCACGAAACCAGCGCGATCCGAAACTCACGGTAATGTGTTCTTTATTAATCGTTTTGATGAGAATCCAGACGATCAGGCTGAGCACCAAAAAAACGGCGACGCCGTATGCAATCAGACGCCCATAGGAAAATGGGATGGCTGTTTCCTGCCTGGTTGTGGGCACCTCGGCCACGGCCAGCCACTTTTGCCGGATCTGATTCATTTCCTGCGGTGTAACGGCGGCCATGGCCTTCATCAGTGCCGATCGCAGCAGCGGCCAGTCATTGCGGACCCCGAGGCGCAGATTGGTCAGATCGGGATTACCGATATTGACCTCTCCGGAAATTCGCAGACCGGAGAGCAGATTTTTATTGATCAGGGTTTTAAACACCACCGCCTCACCCAGGGCGGCATCCGCCCGACCGAACGTGACCGCTTTGAGACTGGCCAGGGTATCCTCCACCGGCAGGCGCTTGATCCGGGGAAACGATTTGGTCAGCACCTCCTCATAAAAAAAGCCTTTGGGAAAAGCCACGGTTTTTCCGAAAAGCGCCTCTATCGTTTCATAAGAATGTTTTTTGGAGCTGACGATGACATTGGGGTTTTTGACGTAAGGCTCGGTGAACAGCAGGTATTTCATGCGGTCTTCGGTTTTGACGATGTTAAGCATCACATCCAGCTCTTTGCGCTTGACCATCCCCAAAAATTCGTTCCAGCTAGGACCGGTGACATATTTGACTTTGATGCCCAGCTTTTCGGCCACCAGATTCATGTAATCAATGGACAGCCCCCGGGGACTGTCGTATTCAAAATAATTAAACGGCGGCCAGTCCTTTTCATTGTGCACCCGGATGACGGGATGGGCTTTTAGAAAAGCCTGTTCTTTTGCCGACAGGAGGAGCCCGGTCTCTTTTTCCGGCTCAGCGGCTGCCGGCTCCTGGGCAATCGGCTCGAAATTCTGGACGATCCATTTGTCCTCCAGCTGTTTTCTTTCCTGGCTGCCGATCGCTTTTAATCCGGCGTTGACCTGTTGAATCAGCGTCGGGTTGCCTTTTCTCGTGGCGGTATAATACGTCTGGGAAAAAAGCGGTCGGTCTTGATCGTATTCGAAGATGTTGGTCTGTAAATTTTCTTTGAGGTAGTAAAAAAGGCTCAGCTGTGTTGCGACAAATACTTTTACCTCACCTTCCAGAGCGGCACGGAAAAGATCCCGGGCGCGATCATAGGCAATGATCCTGTTTAACGGCACCCTGGAGCGGACAAATCTTTCGGTGTACCCGCCTTTCTGCACGCCGATGAACAAGCCGGATGTTTTTTTCAGCGTCTTGATCGGATAAACCGACGGGTGGGTGAAAATATAATAGTCCAGAGTTAACAACGGCTCTGAATAGTCTAAAAATTTTTCGCGTGGCGGGGTTTTAAAAAGACCGGCATGCAGATCGACCTGGCCGTCTTTGAGCAACTGCAGCGATTGCTCAAACGTATCTGCCCTGACAAATTGCACATTCCTGCCCGTTTTGACGGCCCAAAGCCGCCAGATATCGGGAAAGAGGCCCGCCGGTCGCGAGGCAGCGTCCTCAAACTTAAGCGGCGCCAGCCCCACGTTATAAACGATCTTCAGATCGCCTGATGCTGTTGCTGCTATCGCGGGAGCCGAACTTAAAACCGCCAGGAAAACAGCTAAATATATTCTTAATTTCGCCATAGGCTGATCCTTAATTAAACAGCGTCCATTGGGGGGGGGATCACCCGATTCGGATTAGCTCCCATTCAAGAGCAAATGTACAGAAAAAACGGCGGGGAATCAATATAAATTGGCCAGCACTTAGAGTCAGCTATAAATCTGACTTTTTTGCTGCATAGTATTTCAATAGTAATAAAAGCCCAACAATAACAGCGGCGATGATAAAAAATATCCAGACAAACTCTTCCAGATAGGCCGCCCCGATGAGTGCTACACCTAAAAATATTCCCACGATGAGTAGGCGCCAGCCCAGTTGGATGCCTGCAAAAAAGGTGGTCAGCGCCAACAAGAGCAGAATAATCAAGCCGGTATTTTCATTATCCAGGCGCCCCGTCTGCAACAGCAAATATACCAGGCGAACGGCCAGCAAAAGGCCAAGCCAGAGCAGCAGCTGGGTCCGTACGATTGCTGTCCACTTTTGGCCTTTCCCGCGAGCGCGGGTCCATTCGAGGATCAGGCAAGCAGCGGCAAAAACAGGCACCATCACAAACCAATAGCGGTGACTTTCTTGTGGAGAATAATCGGTGATGCCAATGCCAATGATGGAAAGCAATATCAGCACGACAAGAATGATCTCATGGATGCCAAACAATCGCTTCAGCCAACTTTTTGGGGTTGCAGTATCCTCAGATACGACAGTTGAATTATCCACTGGTTTCTTTCCTCTTTTATCGGTTCGTTATGTTACTGCAGCAAAAGCCATTTTATCGCTTTTCGACACAATGATCATCTAATTAGCTTTTCTAGCGGAATAAGGCTCGGGCTTGACCACCACGCCCGGCCGCACCTTCTGGGTGCCTTCGACGATCACCTGCTCACCTTTTTTCAGTCCTTTTTTGATAATCCACTGGTCCGTGTAGCCGCGACCGACTTCCACGTTACGTACTTGCACTTTGTTGTCCGCATCGACCACAAAAACCTGATTTCCGATCTGGGATTCCACCAGGGCCGGCTGGGGAATCAAAAAGGCGTTGGGCTCCTCTCCCAGCGTTAGCCGCACCGGCGCATACTGCCCCGGTATCAGATCGAAGTCGCTGACAGCCCGGGCTTTGTTGTTGGCGATGATGCCGCGCACCAGGACCGTATCGGTGGTGGGATTGATCTGATAGCTGATAAAATCTATTTTCCCCTGACGGGTATAGGCGCTGCCATCCGGCAGCAGGATTTCAATGCGCATATCTGCAGTCTCAAACAGCTTGCCCCGGCGTTTGAGCAGTTGAATTTCATAAACATGCTTGCGGCTGATATTAAAAACCACGTAGACCGGATCCATTGCGACCAGGGTGGTCAACACATCCCGCTGTTTCTGAACCAGGTTGCCGACATTGATCCGGGTTTGCTGGATACGCCCGTCAAAAGGGGCGGTAATACGGGTGAAGCTTAAGTCAAGTTTTGCATTTTCGATGTCCGCTCTATCTTTTTTGACCTTGGCAAGCATTTCATCGCGTTTGGCCCGGGTGCCTTCGGTTTTTTCTTTGGAAGCCGCCCCCTGCCTGACCAGCGACTCGTACCGCTTGACTTCTTTTTGCCAGAAACCCAGGGTGGCCTGATCAAGTTTCAACTGGGCCCTGTCTGCGTCCAGCCGGGCCTTGTAAGGCCGGGGATCGATGAGATAGAGGGGGTCCCCCTCTTTTACGAACGTGCCCTCGTCAAAATAACGTTTGTCAATATAGCCGGATACCCGCGGGATGATATCAACGGTCTTGACCGCTTTGATGGTCCCGCTGAATTCCATGATGATCGGAACTTTTCCCTGGGTGACTGCGGTCACCTGGACATCGGGCGGAGATGGTTTGACCGCCTGCTTTTTGTCCTTCCCGTCACAGGCCGCTGTCAAAAGAACAATCAATCCCAGAGCCGCAAGGATCCAGAGCCGGAATCGATTACTGGTGTAAAATATTATTTGCATTTGAAAAATCCTTTCGTCTAACCTGGCCGAACAAGCCAGAACTGAAAATGAACCACCCGCTTCGCTCGAGGCACAGAGTTCACGGAGAATGTTTATTTTTTCCCGGGCGGGAGACGACGCCCGGGGAAAAGAACTCAGCCGTTTCACGGCAATAGCATGGCGACCTTGTTACTGGTTAAATCCGTATAATAACATAATTGCGAAAGCTATTATTTTGCCTGCTCTCAAGGCTGCATGCTTTTGTTGGATCATCATCTCCCGATCCAACAAAAAAGCAGTACCTCTGTGTCCTCTGTGCCTCCGTGGTGAATCTAATATTGAAACTGCACGGCTCCATTGTCGAGATAGTAAGCACCTTAAGGCGTTGCATTGGAGTCAGGCGCAGCCTGGCCGGTCCCAGGTGCAGAATCTCCGTCTTGCTGCGGTTCTTTTCGCTCCCGGAGCCTTTCAATCGCATAGTAGAATATCGGCACAAAGATAATCAAAATGGTGGCAACGGTCAAACCGCCGACCACCG
>JAOZSC010000421.1 GCA_029939875.1 Desulfobacterales bacterium | reverse complement strand
CCCCAGATGGAAAGAAAATTTTTCCAGGGAATATAGGCAATTCCAGACCAGAAAAACTGGATTTCATCTGCATTGGTTTCAATTACCTGATTGTTGCGGGTGCCTTTAAGGTGGATTTTGTCGTCAGTGATTGCGCTGAGGGTCAAATAGCCGGGTTCTTCGCTGCCCGGTGGAAATAGTTCCAGGATTGCCGGCAGATCCAAGCGCTTAAGCAGGTCCATATCCGTTTCAAGACGGTGGATGAGAAATCCGTCGGGCTTGGCCGTAAGCCGGAAAAATGCCGGGTCATCATCCATGTTTTCCAGGTAAGGTTTGAATTCAACGGTGGCCTGCCACGGTTCCAGGGCGTTTTTCAAGGCTGAATATCGGGACTCGCGGATGTCCATGGCCATCAGGTAATCGGCTATGTTCACCCTTTCCAGTAGTACGGGTGCCGGTTCATCCCGCCCGGATGGTCCGGGTTGCTCGACGACGGCCGGCGGCGCCACCGGGGGGGATACGATCTTGACATCAGCTTTTGGCGGTTTGACGGCCGAAGGTTGCCGGTTTTCAACTGGCGGGGATTGAAAAAATGAATTGACCGCCTGCACCAATGGACGGTGAAAAAATGCCGCCGTTCCAACAATGCCCAGAACCGACAGAATAACCAGATTTTTCCGGTTGGCGACAAAATCGTAGCGTTTTACGGCCCCCCGGGTGGACAGCTCCTGGATGGAAACCTGAGCTGCGCTTCCCGTGATTTTGTGCTGACTGAGGCCGAAGGCCGTGAGCAGCGCGCGGTCGCAGGCGATATTGATGACCCGCGGGATCCCGCGTGAATATTGATAGATCCGGCGAAACGCGGCACGATCGATTTTCAAGCCCTTCTTACGGGCGGCAATGTTGATCCGGTATTGAATATATTCCACGGTCTCTTTAAAACTCAGAGGCGTCAGGTGATAACGCAGGGTTATGCGTTGCCCGAGTTGCCGGAGTTCATGGGAATCCAGGATATCACTGAGCTCGGGCTGGCCCACCAGGATAATCTGTATCAATTTTTCCTGGGTGGTTTCCAGGTTCGACAGCAACCGCAATTGCTCCAGCACGTTCTTGCTCAGGTTCTGGGCTTCATCGATGAGCAGAATGACCTTTTTGTTTTTAGCTTTTTGGCGCATCAAAAAAGCATTTAATTTATCGATTAAATCTTTAGTGTTATCCACATCATAGGAGATCCCCAGTTCATCGTTAATGGTCTTGATAAGCTGTTTAGGCCCCAGCCTGGGGTTGAAGATATATGCCGCGACCGTGTTGTCGTCCAGGTTTTCCAGAAAGGCCCGGCACAGGGTGGTTTTGCCGGTCCCAACTTCACCGGTGATTTCCACGAAACCATCCCCCTGAGACAGGGCGTAGTTCAGGTGGGCCAGAGCTTCTTCGTGGCTTTTGCTCAGGAACAGATAGGCCGGGTTGGGGACCAGTTTGAACGGCTTTTCGCGAAAACCGAAAAATTTCTCATACATCCTTAAAAATTTCCTGTTTATTCAATAATATATTAAAGAAATTGAGCCGTACTGTCAAGGTTGAACCCCTGATATGATCATTTAGGGGTGAGTGCGGTTTTTTTCCAGGCTTGTATGTCCTGCTACACGGGTGGGGTCTGTGTTGCAGAAAGAGCTGAGGCGCGAAATTGCCTGTTGCCAGCAGCACTTGAAATATTGTATGGTCGCGGTCATTAAATGTCTTTTATCCATTCTTTTGTTTATCGATTTTTATCCGGTGAAAATGATCAAGTCATCTGCTAAAATTGCGTCGCAGACCCCGAAAACCACGGAGGGCATCCTTGATGCCGTGCGGGATCTGGCTCGCGGATATTTTCACGGGGCCCGGGGCAGTCATGACTGGGATCACACGCTGCGGGTTTGCCGACTGTGCCGGCGCATCGGGACTGCCGAAGGGGTGGATCTGATCGTGGTGCTGACGGCGGCTTACCTGCATGATATCGGGCGAAGCTGCCAGGATGATGCCGGTGGAACTGTGTGCCATGCCGAAAAAGGGGCCCGGCTGGCCGAATCTGATTTGGAACAGCTTTCCTTGTCAGAAAACCAGAGACAAAACATTCTGCACTGCATTCGGTCCCATCGATTCAGGGGGTCGCATCAGCCCCGGACGCCGGAAGCCCGGGTGCTGTTTGATGCCGACAAGCTGGATGCCATCGGGGCGGTGGGGGTTGCCCGGGCCTTTCTTTTTGCCGGTGAAGTGGGGGCCCGTTTGCACAGCGATGTGAAAAACATCGAAGAAACGCGGCCTTATTCTATTGATGATACGGGTTTCAGGGAATTTAAAGTCAAGCTGTGCAAAATCCGGCAGCGCATGCTCACCGGGGAAGGGCGCAGGCTGGCCGAAGAACGTCATGCGTTTATGGAAAAATTTTTTAACCGGTTTCTGGAAGAATATCGGGGAGAGAGGTGAATTCGATGACCATTAATGTGGTAGACAGGATAGACAAGCGGGTGTCCGTGCGCCATGTGCTGGTAAGCGTGTCGGACAAAAACGGTCTGGACACATTTATACCGGCACTTGTGGACACTTGCCCGGGCATAAAAATTTTTTCCACCGGCGGAACCTTTTCCCGTATCCGGGAGATTCTGGGCGAAGCGGCTGGCTCCGGGCTGGTCCAGGTTTCCGATTATACCGGGCAGCCCGAAACCCAGGGCGGGCTGGTGAAGACCCTGGATTTTAAAATTTATCTTGGGCTGTTGACCGAAACATACAACGATGCACACCATGATGATTTAAAACGCACGGCTGCGGTTCCCATCGACATGGTGGTGGTCAACCTGTATCCTTTCAAAGAGACGATTTCGAAGCCGGGGGTGACGGTAGAGCAGGCCCGGGGAAATATTGATATCGGCGGGCCCTGCATGATCCGGGCGGCTGCCAAAAATTTCATCCGGGTCGCTTCGGTGGTGGATCCCGCTGACTATGGCATGATTTTATCCGAGCTGAAAAGCAACAGCGGCGAGTTGAGCCTGGGGATGCGCTTTGGCCTGGCCCAAAAGGCCTTTGAGCACACCGCGGTC
>JAOZSC010000420.1 GCA_029939875.1 Desulfobacterales bacterium | reverse complement strand
AAAAAATGGATTGAATTCTGCGGTTCGTTGTTCGTTCTGTTGAAGTATTCCTTTGGTATGGTGTATTATAAACCATTGCAGGAACGTTATTATAGCCATGTCAGATAATACCATATCCTATTCTTCCGAAAATGAAAACCTGGTATCCGGTGAGCCTCTGGTCGAAGATCAGGAGCTGGAGATACTGTCCCTGCGGCCGGAAAAACTTTATGACTACGTGGGGCAGAGCGAGGTGGTGGAAACCCTCAAAATCGCCATTGAAGCTGCCTCCCAGCGCAGGGAGCCCATTGACCACGTGCTGTTGCATGGTCCTCCCGGGCTGGGGAAAACCACCCTGGCCCATATCATTGCCAATGAAATGGGCGGCACCCTTACGATTACCTCCGGACCGGCGCTTGAAAAGGGGGGGGATTTGATCGGGTTGCTGACCAACCTGGAAAGCGGTGATATCCTTTTTATCGATGAAATCCATCGTACACCGAAAACCGTGGAGGAATTTCTCTATCCGGCCATGGAAGATTTTGCTATTGATTTTGTTTTTGATAAAGGAGTTCACGCCCGCAGTCACCGTTTTCAACTCAAACGGTTTACCCTGGTGGGGGCCACCACGCGGGTCGGTCTGCTATCCGCTCCCTTGCGGGATCGTTTCGGCATTTTCCGCAACCTTGATTTTTACACTGAATCCGATCTGGTAAAAATTATTATACGTTCGGCGTCGCTGCTGAAAGTCACTGTTGATGATGCCGGCGCCGCCGAGCTTGCCAAACGCTCCCGGGGAACCCCCCGAATCGCAAACCGACTGTTAAAGCGCGTGCGGGACTTCAGTCAGGTTCGCGCTGACGGCGTTATTACACGGCCTACGGTTAGCGCCGCGCTGGAGTTGGAAGGAGTTGATGAAAAGGGATTGACCGATCTGGATCGGCGTTACCTGAAGACGATCATTGAGTATTATCGCGGAGGACCGGTCGGCATCGAGGCCATTGCCGCCACACTGCAGGAGGAGTCCGATACCCTGGTGGACATTGTCGAACCGTACCTGTTGAAGATCGGTTTTTTAACGCGCACATCTTCCGGCAGAAAAGCCTCGGAAACGGCTTTCGGGCACCTGGGGTTTAAGGTTCAGAGTCGATTATTCTGAGCCCTCACGCCAGGGAAAATTAAACAGCGCACAACGGATTCACCTTGATGTTGTAATGTTGAGGTTTGTTCATGTCCGTCATAACACTGCTAACGGATTTTGGCCTGCAAGACGAGTATGCGGGGGTGATGAAAGGCGTGATCCTGGCCATCAACCCGGCGGCTGTGCTGGTCGATGTCACCCACCAGATTGACAGCCGGGATGTCGTACAGGCCGCATTTGTCATTCACGGCGCCTACCGCTTTTTCCCCGGCGGCAGTGTGCACCTGGTGGTGGTAGATCCGGGTGTGGGAACGGGGCGGGCCATTCTGGCACTCAAGGCTGGAGGCCATGTGTTTATAGCCCCTGATAACGGAGTGCTCACATTATTGCTGGAGAAAATCCAAACGCCATCGCTTTTTCGCCTGACAAATGAGGCCTTTTATTTGCGCCCTGTCAGTGGAACCTTTCATGGGCGGGATATTATGGCACCTGTTGCGGCCCACGTCAGCAGGGGAACGGCACTGGAAGAAATTGGTGTTCCAATCGACCCCGAGCAAGCGGTTCGCCTGGAAGATCTGGCGCCTGTGATTTGCGCCGACGGACGGGTGGAAGGCAGAATTGTTGCCGTCGACAGTTTCGGCAATCTGATTACGAGTATCGATTCTGCCACCCTGGCCCGGGCGTGCAACCGCGGACCGATGAACAAAGTTCAGGTCAAAATCGGGCGGCAAACCATTAACGGGCTGTCTCAATCTTACGGCAATGTTGCTGCCGACAGGTTGCTGGCGCTGGTTGGAAGCCGCGGATATCTGGAAATTGCCGTTAACCAGGGCAGCGCTGCCCGGCGATTAAAGGTCAAAAAGAGAGATGTCGTACGCCTGATCCCCTGATGCCTGCCGGCAGTGGCTGTTTGATCCACCGGCGGACAGGGGTTTTGCAACGGGACAGTTCAGTATCAACTGGAGCGTTTTTTTATGGAGACATCGCAGGGCCGTTCAGAAAATAGCCGCCGCAACTTCTGGACCGGTCGGCACTGGACCCTTATGTTCATCGGAGATCACGGAAAAGTGATTACTCTGAAGCATTTCAAAGGGTTGGTTGTCACCGGATTTATAATTGCAATGGCCGCGGTAGCGGTAGCGGTCGGACTTTATCTTTTCAACCGCTCGATCACTAAGGAAAATAAGCAACTTGAATCCAGCGTGAAAAATCTGAAGAAAAAATTGGGCACCCTGCGCCACGACAATGAAATTTTGATGGCAAGATTGGTGCTTACCGAATCCCGGGTACCTGGAAAACAGGCGGCAGTTCCCAACGAACAGGACGATGCAATCTTTGCGGGTTCAATCGAAAAAAAGACTGTCGGCCAGCCTGCTGTTAAAGCCCCGGTCGAGGAGAAAAACCGGGCCGCGGTCAGGCAGCAAGGCAACAAGCCCGCGCAGGTGGCGGTGTCCGGGCCCCAATTGAGGGTCGCCATTGAAAATTTCAAAGTTTTGCCTGTGACCGGTAGCCGTAATCTGCATGTCCAGTTTAAATTAAAAAATACCAGCGCAAATTCCCAGCGCGTTTCCGGCCATGCGATTGTGATCCTGAAAGGTGAGCAGGTGGAGCAAAGCCGGTGGCTGAGCATACCCCGGATACCCCTGGTGGACGGCAAACCCACCGGCAGCCATCGCGGTTATCCATTTGGCATCAATTATTTCAGGACCATGAAGTTTACTGCCCGCACGCCAAGTTTTCCAGAAAGATATAAAACTGCTTCGGTATACGTTTATACGAGGGCAGGGAAGTTGCTGCTGGAGCAGGATTTCGCGGTGAACCTGCCGCCGTCTCCGGCCGACAGAAAAGCCGGCGGTCCCGCGTCGCCGGACGCCCTGTTGAAAGTTCGGAAAAACACAGAGCAGTAACACTGAAAGGACGAACGCTGAAAGGATGAACG
>JAOZSC010000040.1 GCA_029939875.1 Desulfobacterales bacterium | reverse complement strand
ATGAAGCTGGATTTATCTCCGGGGGTGGACGTCGAGATAAAGCTGTAACTTACAATTTTCCTTCTGGGTCCGAAAATTCGGGAAGCGATGATTGCCGTGCACTGGTTACTGCCGGATCGCCGAATTTACGGTACCCATTACCGTGAAAACTGCCCCCGGATTTAAGGGGTTATGGAAATGAAACCAGCGTTGCAACAGGGAAAAAAGTGGCTATGAGCAAAGGACTTTTAGGAAAAAAACTAGGCATGACGGGATTATTTACCCCTGAGGGAAGATATGTTCCGGTTACCGTTATCGAAGCCGGTCCCTGCGTGGTGACGCAAATTAAAACCCGGTTAACGGATGGATACGATGCACTGCAATTGGGCTTTTCCGAAAAAAAGAAAGACCGGGTAAACCAGCCGCTGAGGGGCCACTTTCAGAAAAGCGGTGGGCATTGTTTTCGATACCTGAGGGAGTTTCCCGTTGAAAACCCTGAAGGCTACAGCCTTGGCCAGGAAATTACCCTTGAGATGTTCAAGGTTGGCGAACGTGTCGATGTCGTGGGAACCAGCAAAGGGCGCGGTTTTTCAGGCGTAATTAAACGCCACGGATTTCATCGTGGTCCCATGACCCACGGCAGCAGAAATGTCCGCCGGCCGGGTTCGATCGGCTGCAGCGCGACACCTTCAAAAGTGATCAAGGGCAAAAAGCTTCCCGGGCGATACGGCAATGAGCGCAAAACCATGCGCAATCTGGAGATCGTCGATATCCGCGTGGATGACAATATGCTTCTGATCAAAGGTGCGGTTCCGGGGGCACAGTCCGGCCTGGTGACCGTCAACAAGCTCAAGTTTAAACAGAATTAAACGATCCAGTTGTTTCGGATCGCCAACAATGCATGAGGAAGAATATGCCGGTTGTAGATGTTCAAAATATAGAAGGCGAGCAGATTTCACAAACGCAGCTTGCAGATGATGTTTTCGACGTGCCCGTCAAGACCAGCGTTTTGCATGAAATTGTCACCATGCAATTGGCCGGCAGGCGCGCGGCAACCGCAAAGGTCAAGCATCGCAGCGAGGTGCATGGTAGCGGAAGAAAGCTTTTCCGTCAGAAAGGAACCGGCCGAGCGCGTCGGGGAAATATCAAATCTCCACTGTTGCGCGGCGGCGGCGTGGTTTTCGGACCAGATGGGAGAAATTATGCTTACAGGCCTCCCAAAAAAGTCAGAAAACTGGCCCTGAAAATGGCATTGAGCAGCAAGCTGCAGGAAAAGGCGCTGGTGGTGCTAGATCGCTTTGAACTTGATGAAATTAAAAGCAAGACATTTGTCGGTGTTCTGAAAGTATTGAGCCTCGGCAGTGTTCTGATTGTTACCGAAAAAAAGAATGAAAATCTGGAACTGTCATCCAGGAACGTCCCCAAAGTGAAGGTGCTCAGAAGCGAGGGATTGAACGTTTATGACGTTCTCAAATACCAGACCCTGGTGCTGCTGGAGCCGGCTATAAAGGACATCGAGGGGAGGCTGAGCGCATGATTGCACGAAAAATCATCAAAAAGCCGTTAATTACTGAAAAAACCAGTATTCAGAAGGAAATGCACAACCAGATTACGTTTGAAGTCGACCGACTGGCGAATCGGATCGAAATCAAACGGGCGATCGAGTCCATTTTTAATGTTCGGGTGGCCGAAGTAAAGACCATGCAGATAAAGGGCAAAACCAAACAAAGAGGACGGATCATCGGCAAGCGTCGGGACTGGAAAAAAGCAATCGTGCGGCTGGTGCCCGGTGAGCGAATTGATTTTTTTGAAGGTGTGTAGACGGTAACCAATGAATTTCGCAGCCTGGATTTGTGATTTGCCCAGGCCGCGGGGAGCATAAGATGGCTGCAAAAAAAGTAAAACCAACATCGCCGGGGCGCCGGTTTCAGACTTACGCATCGTTTGAAGAGATTACCAAAACCAAGCCTGAAAAGCGACTGCTCAGGGCGTTGAAAAAATCAGGCGGACGCAATGCCAACGGCCGGGTAACGGCCAGGCACCGGGGTGGCGGCCATAAGAGACATTATCGCGTCATCGATTTTAAACGTGATAAAGCCGGCATTCCGGCCCGGGTTGCTTCGATTGAGTATGACCCGAACCGTTCGGCCAGAATCGCACTGTTGCATTATGTCGATGGTGAAAAACGATATATCCTTGCGCCGCTGCACCTTAGCGTTAATGATATTGTACAGTCCGGTCCACAAGCCGATATCAAGCCTGGCAATGCGCTGCCGTTAAGCAATATTCCGCTGGGCACCCAGATTCACAACATCGAGCTGCATGCAGGCAAAGGGGGGCAGATTGTCAGAAGCGCCGGGGCTTATGCCCAGTTGATGGCCAAAGAGGATCGCTATGCCTTGATCAAGATGCCCTCCGGTGAGGTTCGCATGGTACTGCTAAATTGCCAGGCGACCATCGGGCAGCTCGGAAATGTAATTCATGAGAATATTGCCCTGGGAAAAGCCGGGCGCAAGCGGTGGCTGGGAAAACGGCCGAAAGTACGAGGCGTGGCCATGAACCCGGTGGACCATCCCATGGGGGGCGGCGAAGGAAGATCTTCCGGCGGGCGCCATCCCTGCAGCCCCTGGGGCATGCCGACCAAGGGGTATAAGACTCGAAAAAACAAGAGCAGCGATCGACTGATCGTTCGAAAACGTGCAAAAAAATAAACGGCGAACCGGAAAACGCTAAAATAATAGAAAGTATCATTGTAAAACATTGGAGAAGCTATGCCGCGATCGTTAAAAAAAGGTCCCTATGTTGAACCGAAGCTGATGAACAAGGTGCTTGTGGCTCAGGAAACTCGCAGCAGCCGGGTAGTTAGAACGTGGTCCAGACGCTCGACGATTGTTCCGGAAATGGTTGGCATCACCCTGGCTGTTCACAACGGCCGTAAATTTATGCCGGTTTTTATATCGGAAAATATGGTGGGTCATAAACTGGGCGAATTTTCGCCGACACGTACTTTTTACGGACACGCTGGAGATAAAAGGTCCAAATTGAAAAGGTAATTCCGGGGCATTTGGCTTTGGTATTTGTTTGATTTTGAGGTTTCAGATATCGGGTGTCAGCAGTATAACTCTCAGCAACCGGCACCTGAAACCTGAATAATTTTGAAAAAAGGGTTACCGAAAATGGAGGTCAAAGCAGTATCAAAATACGTACGCATTTCACCGCTTAAAGTGCGCAAAGTGGTGGGCGCGGTCAAGGGACGGCCGGTGGAAAACGGACTGCAGATTCTTAAGTTTATGCCCCAGAAGGCAGCGGGCATATTGGAGAAAGTTATCCGGTCGGCCGTTGCCAATGCAGATCAAAACCCGGATGTTGATATTGACCTGCTGGTGATCCGCAACATTACCGCAGACCAGGGACCGAGCCTGAAACGTTGGAAAGCCAGAGCCCGGGGTCGGGGGACGCGAATTTTAAAACGTACCAGCCACATTACCGTGGTTCTCGCCGAGGAATCGTCGGTTCAGTAAAGGAGGCAAAGCTTGGGTCAAAAAGTAAATCCGATCGGATTGAGACTGGGAATTGTAAAAACGTGGGAATCGCGGTGGTTTGGCGGAAAGAACTACGCGAATTATTTTCTTGAAGATCATAAGTTGCGCACATTTATAAAAAAAAAGCTTTACCATGCAGGCGTCTCCCGGATTGAAATCGAAAGGTCCTCCAGGCGTGTGAGGCTACGCATATTTACGGCACGACCGGGAATCGTCATCGGGAAAAAAGGGGCCGAGATAACGCAGCTGAAGAAAGAGCTTGAAAAATTGACGCCCCGTGAACTTCTCATCGATATCCAAGAGGTGAGAAAACCGGAGATCGATGCCCAGCTGGTTGCCGAAAATGTCGCCCAGCAAATCGAAAGAAGGGTCGCCTTCCGGCGGGCCATGAAAAGAGGCGTGTCGTCGGCCATGCGCTTTGGCGCACTGGGTGTGAAAATTATTTGTTCCGGCAGACTTGGAGGGGCCGAAATGGCCCGCACCGAATGGTACCGGGAAGGACGAGTGCCGTTGCATACCCTGCGGGCAGATATCGATTACGGTTTTATTGAGGCCCGCACGACATACGGGATCATCTGTGTTAAGGTTTTTATTTTCAAATGAGAAATATTAAAAAAAGAACAGGTGGAGACTGCAACCGCCTAGAAAACAATAATTGTCGTCGGTTACGAGTGCAGCGTTTATATTTGAGGTCTGTTTTTTTTTAAACCGCAGCCCATATCCGACAACGCGTAACAGGAGTTAGCGAATATGCTCAGCCCCAAAAAAGTCAAATACCGCAAACAGCAAAGAGGAAGGATGAGAGGTGTTGCCCGTCGTGGCAGCACGTTGAGCTTCGGAGAGTTTGGGCTGCAGGCTGTCGAGTGCGGTAAGTTGTCGGCCAGACAGATTGAGGCCGCCCGGATTGCAATGACACGCCACATAAAAAGAGGGGGGCGGATCTGGATTCGCATTTTTCCGGACAAGCCATTTACCAAAAAACCGGCGGAAGTTAGAATGGGCAAGGGCAAAGGAGCCCCGGAAGGATGGGAGGCGGTCATACGTCCCGGCAGAATCTTATACGAAATGCAGGGAGTTTCCAAAGAAATTGCCCAGGAAGCCCTGCGGCTTGCCGCCCACAAGCTTGCGGTTAAAACGAAATTTGTCGAGAGGAGTGAGGTCTTATGAAAGCCAGCGAGATTAGGGAGTTGGGCCTGGATGAAATGCATCGCAAGGCTTCGGAATTGCAGGAGGAGCTGTTTAACCTGCGTTTTCAGCACCAAATCAGCCAGCTTGAGAACCCTCAGAAGATGAAACAGACTAAAAGAGATATCGCCAGGATAAAGACAATAATCCGGGCGGTCACCTTAAACCAGCAGGAAGATAACGGATAGTGACTGCCATGAAACAACGAGCAAAAAGAAGACAGATGGTCGGTACGGTCGTCAGCGATAAAGCTGATAAAACAGTCACCGTTTTGGTGGAACGGCTGGTCAAGCATCGGTTGTACAAGAAATACGTTCAGAGACGCTCAACATTTGCCGCCCACGATGTCAGCAATGGCTGCCGGGTCGGCGACAAGGTGTTGATTATTGAATCCCGTCCGCTCAGCAAGACCAAGCGATGGCGGGTGAGCAAAATTGTCGAAAAGGCCGTTTGATTCCAGGAGAAAGAGAAAAAAATGATTCAGGCAGAAACGCGACTAACCGTGGCCGATAATTCGGGGGCCAAGGTGCTTTACTGCATCAAAGTGCTTGGCGGTTCCCGACGACGATACGCATCCATCGGGGATATTGTTGTGGTATCCGTCAAAGAGGCAATCCCGAATGCGAAAGTGAAAAAGGGTGAGATCCTAAAGGCTGTTGTCGTGCGGACCAAAAAGGAAATCCGCCGGCCAGACGGATCTTATATTCGTTTTGATGATAATTCCGCGGTTTTGATCAATGCCGCCAAAGAACCCATCGGTACCCGCATCTTCGGGCCGGTGGCCCGGGAGCTGAGGGCTAAAAAGTTTATGAAAATCATATCCCTGGCACCGGAGGTGTTATAACTGGCCATTGGCCAATGACGATTTGCTATTGTAAGAATTAAATCGTCATTTGAAAAAAAAATGCGGAGAGACTGCATATGACGGTAGAAAAATTTTATATAAAAAAGGACGACAAGGTCAAAGTCATTGCCGGCAAGGACAAGGGTAAGATCGGTAAGGTACTGAAAGTTTTTGGAAAAAAAAACATGGTACTTGTGGAAAAAATTAATATGGCAAAGCGCCACACCAAGCCGAGCGCAAAATCATCCCAGGGCGGCATCCTGGAAAAAGAAATGCCGTTTCACCGTTCCAATGTCATGCTGATGTGCAACAAGTGCATTTCTCCCACCCGCATCAGGGTTCAGCGGCTGGATGATGGGAAAAAAGTGCGCACCTGTGTCAAATGCGGCGAAACGCTTGATACGTAGTCCCATTGGCCGGAGGAAGACAATGCCACAATTGAAAGAATTTTACGAAAAAGAAGCCGTACCAAAGCTGATAGAAGCCTTTCAGTATAAAAACATCATGCAGGTGCCCAAACTGCAAAAAATTGTTCTGAACATGGGGCTGGGCGAAGCTATTCACAATATCAAGCTGCTGGATTCTGCGGCTGAGGAATTGAAGGCCATTGCAGGCCAGCATCCGGTGATCACAAGGGCGAAAAAATCCATTGCCGCATTTAAATTGCGGGAAGGGATGCCCATCGGCTGCATGGTAACTCTGCGCCGCAGCCGTATGTATGATTTTTTTTATAAGCTGGTCAACATCGCCTTGCCCCGTGTTAGAGATTTCAGGGGGATTTCTGCCAAGGCTTTTGACGGCCGCGGAAATTACTCGCTGGGGATAAAGGAGCACATCATTTTTCCCGAGATTGATTATGATAAAATCGACCGGATCAAGGGGTTGAACATCAGTGTCGTGACAACAGCGCGCAGCGATGAGGAAGGCAAACAACTTCTTCGGTTGCTGGGCATGCCGTTTAAAAACTGAAGTTTTTAAAAGGTACAGGATAACGGCAGGTACGAGGTTCACGATTAAACTGTGGACCTATATCAAATCAGGAGGACGAGTTGGCAAAAAAAGCGCTTAGAAATAAAGCAATGCGAAAACCAAAATTTAAGGTGCGTTCATATAATCGCTGCCCGGTTTGCGGGCGACCCAGGGCCTTTTTGAGACAATTCGGCGTTTGCCGGATTTGTTTTCGCCAATTTGCATCCCAGGGCAAGCTGCCCGGGGTAGTGAAATCCAGCTGGTAGGCTGAGGCCGGTAACGGTTTGCCGGCAGATGGTGGCCGGCTTTATTTTCAAACACAATGATGCAGTTGCCCGGAACATGGTGGCCGGTTACCGGCGCTCAGCGGCAAGTGATGACAGACTCGATAACAGGAGAAAACAATGGCAATTACTGATCCAATAGCGGATATGTTAACCCGCATCCGCAACGGGGCGAAGGCCAAATTTAACAGCGTAGAAATTCCCGGATCTCAGCTGAAGGTCGAGTTGGCCAAAATTTTAAAGAATGAGGGGTTCATTCGAAATTACAAATTCCTCAAAGACGGCAAGCAGGGTATTTTGCGCGTCTACCTCAAATATGGTTCGGGACAGTCCAATGTGGTTTATCAGCTCAAACGCGTCAGCAAACCCAGCCGGCGGGTCTATGTAAAAAGCAAGGATATAAAGCCGGTATACAACGGTATGGGCATTGCGATCTTGTCCACTTCAAAAGGGGTGATGACCGATAAAAAAGCCCGCCAGGAAAAAGTAGGCGGGGAGTTACTGTGCCACATCTGGTAAGGGGTTGGAAACCCTGAACGGGGAACCTTGAACCTCTAAACCCTTATATATAACATGGAGAGCAATACATGTCTCGCGTAGGCAAAAAACCGATTCCGATACCGGATAAAACCAAAATAATCTATGAAGACCGGCTATTGACAGTCACGGGTGATAAGGGAACGCTGAGTCGCAGTATCCATCCGGCCATTGATTTGCAGGTTGAAGATAACGTCATGAATGTCACCATGCTTGCCGAGGATAGAACCAGCCGTGCGTTGCAGGGACTTGTGCGCAGTCTGGTGAACAATATGATCATCGGTGTTAACCACGGCTTTGAGCGGGTGCTGGAAATCAACGGCATCGGTTATCGGGCCGAGGTTAGCGGCCAGAAGATTGTTTTGCACGTGGGTTATTCCAACCCGGTGACATTCGAACTGCCCAAGGCAATTAAGGCGGTCGTCGAGAAGAACAATATTATCAAGCTGTCCGGCATCGACAAGGAAGAAGTCGGGCGTACGGCGGCGGCAATCCGGCAGATCCGGCCACCTGAGCCATACAAGGCCAAGGGCATCAAATATGCCGGTGAGTATATTCAAAGAAAGGCCGGCAAAACAGGTACCAAATAGAATGACGAATGAAGAATGAATAACTAAGGCCCGCCTTCGGCGGATCAATCCCATATAAAATTGCGGAGCAAAGCGACATCCACAATTCGACATTCGTCCTTAGTCATTTGTTGGGGGAAACACACGATGGGTTCTATGAACATTCGAAAACAGGCTCGTTTAAAACGCAAGAAGAGGATTCGAAAGAAAATCTTGGGCACCCCGCAGCGTCCCAGGCTCAGCGTATTTCGCAGCGCAAAGCACATGTATGCGCAGGTCATTGATGATACGGCGGGGCGCACGCTGGCGACTGCTTCCACCACGGAAAAGCAGCTGATAGATATGCCTCGCTTTGAAAACAAGGTGGCGGCGGCGAACCATGTCGGCAAGCTCATTGGGGAACGGGCAATTGATAAAGGCATTCACCAGATCGTATTTGACCGCAACGGTTTTTTGTATCACGGACGGGTTAAATCTCTTTCCGAAGGAGCGCGTAAGGCAGGTCTTATTTTTTAAACCCCTGGCATTAAATTTGCGTTTGTTCGGAACGAGAACGAAGGAGGCAGGCTCTTGTTTAAGCAGGATGTGGAAGAAGTTCAATTAATCGATAAGGTGGTTCATATCAATCGGGTTGCCAAGGTTGTTAAAGGCGGACGCCGGTTCAGTTTCAGCGCCATTGTTGTCGTCGGCGACGGCAGCGGTTCGGTCGGCTTCGGCCTCGGCAAGGCCGGGGAAGTACCCGAGGCTATCCGCAAGGGGGTTGAAAAGGCAAAAAAGAGCATGGTCAGAGTGCCTCTGGTCATCGGCACCATACCTTATGAGGTTATCGGAAGATTCGGTGCCGGGCGGGTGCTGTTGAAACCCGCCTCCCAGGGTACCGGAGTGATTGCCGGCGGTGCGGTGCGGGCGGTACTCGAGGCTGTAGGTGTGCAGAACATCCTAACCAAGTGTCTCGGTTCGCATAATCCTCATAACCTGGTCAAAGCAACCATTGACGGGCTCCAGCAGCTGGAAAGCCGCGAGCAGGTGGCTGCCAGACGCGGAATTGCTGTCGACGATCTGTAGGAGTGAGCCGCTTTTTTTGTTATTTTATGTTTTTTAAAAGTAGTTTTATAACCTCAGATTGCCGGAGGAAGGATATAATCCATGGCCGGAAAATTAAAAATAACCCTTGTTAAAAGTATGATCGGACGGCCTGAGAAGCATCGCAAAGTTTTGAGAGGGATGGGACTGACACGGCTCAACAGGACCGTTGAGCTGCAGGACACCCCTTCCATCCGGGGGATGATCAATGTTGTTTCCCATCTTGTGAATGCCGAGGAGAAGACTGATGAAGCTAAATGAACTGTCACCGGCGAAAGGATCCCGCAAGGCCCCCAAACGGCTGGGCCGCGGGGTAGCTTCGGGCAGCGGTAAGACTGCCGGCCGTGGAACCAAGGGTTACAATTCACGTTCCGGCGGCGGCGTGCGGCCGGGATATGAGGGTGGGCAGATGCCCATACACCGTCGTTTGCCCAAACGCGGGTTTACCAATATTTTTAGAAAAAAGGTTGCTGTCATCAATATCCGCGATCTCGCCAGATTCGAAGCCGGAAGTGTGGTGGACGAAGCGGCTTTTATCGCTGCGGGACTGGTTAAAGGCCGAAGGGATGCTATCAAACTTCTCGGTCAGGGTGACATTGGCTATGCGTTGGATGTCAAGGTAAACCTCATTAGCAAAAAGGCCCAGGAAAAAATTGAGGCTGCAGGTGGAAAAGTAGAGGTATTATAATGATCGGAAGCGGGTTTCAGAATGTATTTAAAATACCCGAATTAAAAAAGAGGATCATCTTTACCCTGGCGCTGCTCATCGTTTATCGCGTCGGTGTACATGTACCGGTTCCGGGTATCGACAGCATCGCGTTGTCTTCGTTTTAACATGTTTTCCGGTGGCGCTTTTGAAAAGTTATCCGTGTTTGCGCTGGGAATTATGCCTTATATCAGCGCTTCGATTATTCTGCAATTATTGACAGTTGTCATCCCGCATCTGGAGCAGTTGAAAAAAGAGGGTGAGCAGGGACGTAAAAAAATTACCCAGTACACCCGCTACGGCACGGTTGTTCTCAGTGTTATTCAAGGGTTTGGCATCAGCGTCGGCCTTGAAAGCATGAGCGCTCCCGGCGGGGCGCCCGTCGTTTTGATACCGGGCTGGTCTTTTCGCATTATGACCGTGATCACGCTTACTGCCGGCACCGCTTTTATCATGTGGCTGGGGGAGCAGATTACTGAACGGGGCGTAGGAAACGGGATCTCCCTGATCATATTTGCCGGCATCATCACGCGGCTGCCTGCTGCCTCGATAAACACATTTCGTCTGCTTACCACCGGTGAGATGGGTATTTTCGCCGTTTTGATTTTAGTGATTTTGATGATCGCGGTTATCGCTTTTATCATATTCGTGGAACAGGGACAGCGTCGCATTCCCGTTCAATATGCCAAGCGCGTGGTCGGCAGAAGGATGTACGGGGGGCAGAGCACCCATCTGCCGCTGAAAATAAATACTTCCGGGGTTATTCCGCCGATTTTTGCCTCGTCCATTATTATGTTTCCGGCGACCATCGGCAGTTTTATCAAGATACCCTGGATCCAGAGTGTTTCTACGGCCATGCGGCCGGGCAGTATTGTCTATGAACTGTTGTTTGTCGCATTTATATTTTTCTTCTGCTATTTTTATACTGCCGTTACTTTTAATCCGGTAGACGTGGCCGACAATATGAAAAAAGCCGGAGGTTACATCCCGGGCATCCGTCCGGGCAAACGTACCGCAGATTATATTGATAAGGTACTGACCCGCATTACCCTGGGCGGTGCGATATATGTGTCGCTGGTATGTGTTCTGCCATCCATATTAATCACACGTTTCAATGTACCGTTTTATTTCGGCGGCACGGCCCTGCTCATTGTGGTCGGCGTCGCCATTGATACGATTGCCCAGATGGAATCCCACATGTTGAGCCGCCACTATGAGGGGTTTTTAAAAAAAGGCGGCGGCAAGATGTCCGGGCGCATCTAACCACGCATAGGTTGTATATATGCTGCGGATCCCGGCAGGCGGTCACAATCGGTTTTGCGGCTGAATCGATGCGAAAAATTGAGACGGGAGTTTTTGATGGCTAAAGAGGAGGCGATTAAGGTAGAGGGGGTTGTACTTGAAACATTGCCCAACGCGATGTTTAAAGTTGAGTTGGAGAACAAGCACCAGGTACTGGCCCACATTTCCGGGAAGATGCGGATGCATTTTATTAAGATCCTGCCGGGCGACAAGGTGACCGTTGAACTTTCGCCTTACGATTTAACCCGCGGCAGAATAACCTACCGATCAAAATAATGACGAATGTAGAACGACGAATTGAGGAGTTCTTTCGATTTTAATTTTAGTCCATTAGCTAGACTCATTGTATGGTAGGTTCTAAGTAATTTGAACAATTTTAGTGTACATCAATTGATAATCGGCAATAAGCTACAATTGTTCTAAAGAGTTTTAGTTATTCATTCGTCATTCGAAAAAGGGAGCAACTGAAATGAAAGTCAGAGCGTCCGTTAGGAAAATATGCCCCAAATGCAAGATCGTTAAACGCAAAGGGGTCGTGCGCGTAATTTGCGAAAATAAGCGACACAAACAGCGACAAGGATAGAG
>JAOZSC010000419.1 GCA_029939875.1 Desulfobacterales bacterium | reverse complement strand
GTTGGATTTGCCGTAAGTACACCCCGTATCCATCATCAGGCCGTCCAGAAAACAGCCGGCGGCATGTCTCCTGCCGGTTTCCGAAATGAGGGAAAGTTCCTTGTCTGGCGCCCGCTCGACACCCAGGATGCGCATGGCGGCCAGTCCTGCCCGCAGTCCCATGGGCATGGCCGGACATTTGTGACCATGAAATTTGAGTCCCGTCTCAAAGGCTTGTTCCAGTTTTTCGTCCATTTGTCGTTCCTCCCTGTTTGTAAACCCATAAAGAATTGAAAAAATTGGTTAAGCGATACAAATCTGTCCATCCTATCCAGCCTCAGGCGATCCAGGATTTAACCTCGTCTTTCGTGGGGATTTTTCCTACGCACTTGACTTCTTCGTCGACCACCACTGCTGGCGTGCCAAAGACGCCGTATCCGGCAATTTTCATCACATCCGTGACCTTTTCGACGGTGGCACTAACGCTGGTTTCAGCCACAGCCTCCTCGACGCGCTTATAAGTCGTTTGGCATTTCGGGCAGCCCGGCCCCAGTACTTTGATTTTCATCTGTCGTTCCTCCCTTGCAATTGATTTCGTTAATCATCCGACCACCCAGCCATAGAGCATCCCGGCGATGGTAGACATCACAACAATGATGCCGCAGAAGGTTGCCGTTTTTTTTATCCCCATCACCGAGCCGATGACCAGCATGTTCGGTAGCGACAGGGCCGGGCCAGCTAGCAGTAGGGCTAGCGCGGGGCCCTGGCCCATGCCGGAACCCAGGAGGCCTTGCAGGATCGGCACCTCGGTTAAGGTGGCGAAATACATAAAGGCACCAGCCACCGAGGCGAGCAGATTGGCCCACAGTGAGTTGTCGCCCACCAGGGACTGGATATAGCGCTCTGGGATCAGCGCTGGGTGCCCAGGTCTGCCCAGCATGAACCCCGCCGCACGCCGGCGCCCAGCAACGGGAATATCTGTTTCATGAACCCCCAGGTGGATTCAATCCAACTCCTTCGCTCATCTGCGTCGAACCACCCTTTGACCATCCAGGTCAGGATTAGCAATAAGGCTCCGGTGAGGTACCACTTGATTGCATAAATGGCCGGCCACAGGCCGGTTACGTCTGCCTCCGGCTTGGCAAAGGTTGCTGCAATCAGGATGAGCACCATTATGCCAATGAAAGCGCTGTTCTGGGTCAATGTTCGCTGCTGTTCTCCGTCTTCGGGTACGTAAATCTGTCCGGCAGTGCGGGCGTTGTCGTCTTTGTGAAAGATGACGGCCATGAGCAGCCCGGTCACTACGGCGAAAAGCACCGCCCCCACCGCTCGTGCCAATCCCAGTTTCCAGCCCAGGATTTTTGCGGTTAGGGTAATGGCCAGCACGTTGATGGCCGGGCCAGAATAAAGGAATGCCGTAGCAGGACCGATGCCGGCGCCACGGGCGTAGATACCGGCAAAAAGAGGCAGTACGGTGCAGGAACATACCGCCAGGATAGCGCCCGAGACACTGGCCACCGAATAGGACAAGATCTTGCTTGCCTGGGCGCCGAAGTAGCGTAACACTGAAGCTTGGGAAACAAAAACTGCAATAGCGCCTGCGATGAAAAACGCCGGTATCAGGCATGTGAGCACGTGCTGTCGGGCATACTCCTGGAGCATCAGGAAGGCCTCCAGGCCGGACCGGCGCACGACGGGATCGTTCCAGGGGACGAAATAGGCAGCGAGGAAAGCGCCGATGATGAGCATCAGCTTGGTGCGTTCTTTCATGAAACAGTCCCCTTACCTTATATATATGGTAATGTAGCTATGAAATGACGCTAAAAAAATCAGCTTGCCAGCCGTCGGCTGAGCTTGGGAACGATCCTGACAAGCCTTGCAATCTGGGGGTCTTCGTCCAGCCAATGCCGCAGATGACCCAACAGCGATGTGGCATAAAGGTTGTCACTCCCGTAGGATAGCGAGTAATTGACCCATAGCCCGTCTTTTTCAGAAGCCACTAACCCGGCAGTCTCCAGTGTTTTTAGGTGCTTGGAAACCGCCGGTTGGGAAAGGCCAAGCATCTGCTGGAGTTCGCATACACACAGGGGTTTGGCCTGCAGCAATTTTATGATTTTAACGCGGCTGGGTTCCGACAGGGCTTTCATCACTCGGATAAATGATTTCATGGGCGGCCCTCGTGAATCTGTTATATTTCTATATAAGAATATAGAAACTTTGTTTTTGGCTGTCAAGATATTTTAAATTATTTACTTTGACAATTATTTAATGTATTTATTATAAAATTCAAACGGATAAGTCTAAGGAGGGTTGCTTTTGAACAAGTTTTGGCGTTTTGTGCAATAATCAACGGTTGGCATACCACTCTGGGGCGACATCACTCATTTCATGATTATCAAATCCATTGCATACTTTATCTTGGCGGGTCTGTGTGAAATTGGGGGCGGGTATTTCATCTGGCTCTGGCTTCGGGAGAACAAACCAATCGGTTATGGTGTGGCCGGCGCCGCAATTTTAACACTCTATGGTGTTATCCCAACGCTTCAACAGGCCAATTTCGGACGGGTCTATGCCGCCTATGGAGGCATCTTTATTGCCTTATCAATTCTTTGGGGCTGGAAAATTGATGGGGTTGCTCCCGATCGATTCGATCTTGTCGGAGCTTTCATCGCCCTGATCGGCGTGGCCGTCATTATGTACTGGCCACGGGGCTAAAATGGATTGCGCCAAATGCCTTTATCCGGATCATTTCTGCACACAAAGCCGTGCGATACGAGGTGAAACAATATGAAGGCGAAAATATGATTTCAGTAAGGGAAAGCGGGGTGCTGTGGTTCCCGTTTCCGGAAAAAAAGTCAGGATCACAATTCGGCTTGATCGTGACAGCGTCGACTAGTTTCGGTCCATGGTTGAGAAACAAGGCGGGGGTAGCTATCAGGCCATGCTAACGGTTTTTACCGACCCCCAGCTGGCCGGTGTGAGCCTGACAGAAGAGGAACAAATGAAGCGCATAGGTACCTGCAAATGCCGCGCACTCTCTTTTGAACATGTGCCCAGAGCCATTCGAACTGAGGGAATGATCAATATGGT
>JAOZSC010000418.1 GCA_029939875.1 Desulfobacterales bacterium | reverse complement strand
GTTCTCAAAAAGTCAGGGTAACTGGCTGTCAATAGAGCGCAATATGTGTTTTGGTCGAGGATCATTGTCTGTGCAGCAGACACTATTTTTGATAGTCACACCCGCGGGCATCACCCCGAGGCCCGATGACCCGCTTGAGGTCGGCCGGCCCAAATGACAGCCGGGCGAATATTCGATCTTCCAGGACTTTCGTTTTTTCCCACAGCCGGTAAATTCGGCGGCGGTGTTCGGCCCTGCGGGCATAGCGTTTGAGAATATATTCCATGCGCTTGTCCAGGCCCACGATTTCATCGTGCAGCACCCGCTTGTCAGCATAATTGACAATTTCCGCTTCGTTCAGTGCCCCGGCACCGCGATATTCATCCAGTTTGACGTGCTGACGGACAAGATCTCCGACTTCCGGGTAACCCTGCTGCGCCATGAATTGACCACCGGTCTGGTCATGATTTTCACCGGTGTTAAAACTGCGGGTTTTGGTGATATCATGCAAAAGGGCGGCGGCCCGGATCAAATCGCAATTCAGACCGTTGCGGCCCCGGTTCAGCTCATCGGCCAAAAAAAAAGCCACCCGGCAAACCTGAAGCGAATGGGCCACGATGTGATCCATCATCTGCATTTCGTCTATGAGGGTGTAACACTGTTCGTTGGTTGGAATATTCATGGCAGGCACCACCTGACTCGCACTTTTGACCGGCGTAAATTATCCGGTATAACCGCAGCTCAATATCACGCGCCTCGGGGCATCAACCCCTCCACCATCTCCGCAAATCCGTATCCCCCTTCCCTCTTTGTCACCCAGGTGGGATAATGGGTCATCTGTCCTTTAAACTGCGAAACATTGGCTACCCCCACACCGTGGGGAAAATAGGCAAACATCGGGCTGTCGTTGGGAGAGTCCCCGATGAAAATCACCTGTTGCCGGGCTTCATCCAGGCGGCAGTGAAACACTTCCTCGAACAGCAGCCGGGTCATGGTGAGCTTATTGTAATCGCCGAACCAGCCGTTGACGTGAATGGAGCTGACCTTGGCCCGGGCGCCGGCGGCTTCAAAGCAACGGACAATGGCATCGATGTCTTCCGGTGGCAGCCGCGACACATCCTCACAAAAATCAATGGCCAGATCCGCCTCGCGATAGGCCTGGTCGGCCGACACCCGGCACCCCGGCACTTTTTTCAATATTTCGTGCTTTATCGATTCCAGCCGGCGGCGGTCTGCCCGGCGCTGTTTTTCCGATTTCGCATAACGGCGTTGCATCTTGCGCAGGGTGTCATCGTAGTGAAAATAAAAAGCGCCGTTTTCCCCCACCAGCCCATCGATCGGCCACATGCGGGCAATGTGGTCACACCACCCGGCCGGCCGGCCGGTGATAGGGATGATGCGAATGCCTGCACTTTTCAAACGCTCCATGGCCCCAAAGACGACGGCTGGAAGCCGGCCGTTGTTCGTCAAGGTATCATCGATATCGGTGAGTACATAGCTGATGTTGTTTTTGATGTCGGCAGGAAACTGCGCAAATGGCTTCATTGGATAAGGTTCAGGGTCCAGGTTCAGGGTTCAGGGGTTGGCACCTTAACCGCCTGACTTTGAACTGTGGCCCCTGAACGGTTACAACCCATTTATCGCACAAAGACCGCTGCGAATCAAGTGTTTGCAAAAAATATTGACTTTAGCTATTTCCTTGGCTAATGAGAACCAGTTATTTAAAACACTCAATTTAGATGTAAACAGGGAGCTGTCAATTGAAGGAAAAATTAATCCATGACATGCAGACGGCCATCGGGCAAGTCATGCAATGGCCGAAAAAAAGCGTCCAGATATTTCATCACAACGACTCGGACGGGCTCAGCGCCGGAGCCATTCTCAACCGGGCTTTTGAAAGAGCCGGCTTTGAAGTGCAGCGCTTCTGCCTGGAAAAACCGTATCCGGCCCTGCTGAACCGGGTTTACCAACAGGAGGGCAAAATCATCGTCTTTGCCGATTTTGCCGGACGCATAGCCCCGCTGTTGTCGGAATTGAACCGGGGACGCAATCTGATCCTGGTCCTGGACCACCATGTGGCCCAGGCCGCCACCGACCCCAGAGTGCACAACCTGGATCCGGATCTTTACGGGTTAAAAGGCGATCGAGATATATCGGGATCCACCACCTGCTATCTGTTCGCCCGTAGCCTGGATCCGGTAAACGAGGATCTGGCTTATATTGCCGCCATCGGGGCAGTAGGGGACAAATTTTTTGTGGATGGCTGTCTGGTCAGTGAAAATCGAGCCGTCACCCTGGAGGCCGTCAAGCAGGGCAAAATGGAAATCAGAGCCCAGGAGGTTGGTGAGCGCTACTATCTCAACACCAAAAACGGCCCGGTACCCTGCGATGAATTTGCCGCCTACCTGGACACCCTGGGGGCTGCTGGTTACTACCGCAATGGCCCGGACATGGGGGTTGCGGTGTGCCTGGAAGGCACCACCCCGCAATCTGACCAGATGCTGCAGGAATTAAAAGCCATCCAGGAAAAAGCGTTTGCACAACAAATCCAGCGTATCCAGGCCGAGGGTCTTAAAAAGACCGCTCACATTCAATGGTTTCACGTCCACAATCGGTTTTCCCCCATGGGAGTTAAAATGATCGGTGTATTTTGCGATGCCATTAAAAACATGGGCGATATCGACCCACAGCGCTACGTGGCCGGTTTTCAGATTATTCCCGATGAAATCCCCGGTTTCGGGCCCATGGGGATGAAGGATGTAAAAATTTCCATGCGGGTATCGGCCCCAATGGAAAAGGCCATCCGGGCCGGCGAAAAAATGGGGCTCAACATTCTGCTGCCCGAGGCCACCGCCAGGCTGGGCGGATTCTCCGACGCCTGCCACAGGCTGACAGCGGCCACCACCGTGGCTGTCGGCAAGGAAGAGCAGTTAATCGAAGAGATGGAAAAAATTTTAAATGAAGTTGATTAGGTTAATTTAGACATAATGATTGACAGTTAAATGCAGGGTCACGAGTTATGACCCGCAGAAAATCATCATAGGCTCCGACGAGCAATTTTTTCAGGGCCCATTCTCGCCCATGATAATTTTCTGCT
>JAOZSC010000417.1 GCA_029939875.1 Desulfobacterales bacterium | reverse complement strand
TGCTCAACGATTTCAATGTCGGCAATGGCATGATCTTTAATCGTGACTTTGACCACCGCCCTGTTGGGTCCGCCCCGGTAGCTGCCCTCGTAGGTGCCGTCGGTGAGCCGGGCGCTGTCCACAGGTGCACCCAGCACCGGAGCCGTCTGACATCCCGCCAGTAGCATGGATCCGATGATCATAATACCGAACGCCAAAACGATCAGAATGCCTGAGTCTGTTTTTACTCTGTTCATTGAATTTTTCTCTTCAAAAATTTTATTCCCATGTTAAAATAGATATTCAATTCACAGCTTCGAGAATTGTCAATTCGTCGCCATTGAAAGCATGGACAACAATGAGCATCATCGAGCGTTTTTGCCAAACCGAATATGTCCGTTCCGCGCTGGAAGACAGAGCCGATTTAAGCGCTTTTAAAGAAAAACCCACCGTGCGCATCATTGCTGGCGTGGCGGCCATCGGCTTGAGCTATGTCATCTGCTGGCCGGCGATCACTGCCCTGGGGGCCCTGGCGGTTTATCTGAAAAAGCCCCTGCTGCTCGTCATCGGTGGTCCCTTGCTGTACGGGCTGTCCCATCTGGTGTTTATTCTGGGTATGTATCTTGCCGGCGCTAAATACACCAAAATTTTTCTGCGCTGGGCCACCCGGGTTGCAGTTGAACGGTGGATGAGCAAAACTTCCTGATGTCACTCGCTTTTCCATTTTTGTATCTGCTGGACGATATTGGGTTTATGCGCCCAGTAAATCAGCACCACGGTGGCCAGCACACCGATCGTTGCAACCGGATGAAAGCTGCAGGCGGCCATGGTTCCGCCTCCCAGCAAAGCCACCATTGCCAGGGAGCCGATAAAGGGCAGCCGGAAAATGCCAAAGGCCGCCAGCCAGGCCAGAACGCCGGCAGCCGCCCAAAGCGGCGTCACCATCAGGGTAAAGCCCAGGTAATTGGCCACCCCTTTGCCGCCGCGCAGGCCGTGAAAGCAGGGAAAACGGTTTCCCGCAATCAGCGCCAGACCGGCCCAGGGGACCAGTTGTATCTTCAGCAGCTTGAGACAAATCAGCGCCACTGCCACGGCACGGCCCATATCCAGCAGCAATACCACCGCGGCCCAGAAAATGCCAAGCTGGCGGTATACATTGGTGGTCCCGGGATTTTTACTGTAAGCCTCACGAGGGTCGCCTTTTTTGAGAATCCTGAAAAGCAGGATCGAAAAATTGACCGAGCCGGCCAGATAGGCCAGGGCGAACAGGGCACTAACGCGCAATGGCAGCTCCTTTCTGATCGTCGGTTCTCATCCAGCCCGGCGGTTTCTTCCGGCCGGCGCTGACATCGCGCATGCGCACACCGGATACGATTTCAAACAAGCTCCCGTTGCGATCGTAAATCCAGATATCAAATACCAGCAGATCCGGGCTTTTTTTTACGGGGGTAATCCGGCAGTCGCAGGTTTGACCGGCGATAGTGGGTTTTACAACCATCCGCTGGTCAAATCCAACCGGAAAAGCAACGATGCCGGCGTAGCGCTGCCCCCAGACACAGGCGGCGTGAAAAGCGGCATCCAGTGCAAAAGGAGATCCCAGTTCCCCCGCGGGGCTGGCATCGTCCCCCGCGGCCGGTAGCGCAATTTTGGCAAGGGCGCCGCTTTCAGCAAGTTGGACGCCATCGCGGATATTGTGATAGGCCGGACCAAAGGGCACCAGTTCCCGGTAGATGACATCGGCGGGGATCTCAATGGACTTGCCCGCCAGAACCGCCAGGCGCTGCGTCGGTACCCGGGGAGTATCCGGTTCTGTCATTGGGAAACAGATGGTTGCGTGCTCTTTGACGCGGGTGATGGCCACTTTGGGGGCCCGGCCTCTGGTCAGCAGTCTGGCGGTGATATCACCGTTTGCATGCACGGCCAGATCCACCTGGGCGGCAATTTGACGGCTGTCGGGTTCAATATACAAAAACTTGTCAAAACGGACCGCCGTCATCCAGCCGACAGTCGTCTTGGGTCGAAAATTCCTGACGGCCGTCGCCACTGCGCGCACGGTCTCCACCGCGGGAAGTACGGCCCGGCCTTCAAAACAGTGGTCTCTGAGATGGGGCGCCACCTCAATGTTCACCTCCAGGCAGGCGGTATCCATTATTTGGGAAAGATGCTCCATAGATGGGCCGTTTTTTTGTCAACTTCTACCGGCGTGCCGGAAGCGTTGATGGCGCAGTGGCGGGTAAATCCGTGGCAGACGGTTTCGCTGGTCTGCTCATGGGTAATGACATAATCAAATCGCAACCGCACCCGTTCCAGCTGTGAAGGCCGGGTGTAAATGCAGATCGCATCATCATAATACAGCGGGCTGTAATAGGTGACGCCGATTTCAATGACCGGATAGACATAGCCGCTGGCTTCAATTTCGCGATAGGGATAGGCCGCATCGCGCATCAGAGACGCCCGTCCGAATTCGAAATAGCGCAGGTAATTGGCGTGATACACCACCTGGGAGCGGTCCGTATCAGCGTACAGCGTACGGTGGCGGCAGCGGTGCCAGACCCGTCCGTCGCTGGTGTTTCTCACGTAGCGCTTATCGCCATCAAGCATGACGGGCACGAAAGGTTGCGGTTTCACGTTACACCCCTTTGAAGACGATGCAGCAGTTGGTACCGCCGAAACCGAATGCATTGGAAAGGATAAATTCACACCGGTGTCGGCGGGTGGCGTTCGGCACAACGTCGATATCGGAAAATTCCGGATCCGGTATATGGTTTACCGTGGGCAGCACCAGGCCCTGCGCCATGGCTTCAATGCTCAGGGCGGCCTCGATGGCCGCTGAAGCGCCCAGGGTATGTCCGATCTGGGACTTGTTGGAGGAAACCGGAATTTTTTCGATTCCGCGGCCGAAAACGGTTCGCAGGCATTGCACCTCGGTGGCATCTCCCTTGGCCGTCGATGTTCCGTGGGCGTTGACGTAGTCGATGTCCGCCGGCTGAAGGCCCGCATCGTCGATGGCTTCATGCATGGCGCGCACGATGGTCTCCGCATTGGGCCGGGTAAAATGAAAGGCATCCGAGGTCCAGCCGACGCCCAGCACTTCCGCCCGGGT
>JAOZSC010000416.1 GCA_029939875.1 Desulfobacterales bacterium | reverse complement strand
ACCTGGGCCGGTTCTCCTTCAGCGACCAGTTGGCCGCGGTTTAAAACAATGATGCGGTCCGCATGGGTAAACACGACTTCCATGTCGTGCTCGGTGAACAACACGCTGATATTGCGGGTGTGCACAATACCGGCGGTCAGCTCCATCAGAGCCTGGCGCTCCGCAGGACCCATGCCGGCCGTCGGTTCATCCATCAGCAGCAACCGGGGGCTGTTAGCCAGGGCGACGGCCAGCTCCACACGTTTCAAATCCCCGTATGCCAGAACACCGCAGGCACGATCGTGCTGATCTTCGATGCCCACCAGCCTGAGCAGCTCCATAGCTTCATCGACATAAAGCCTGCAAACCCTTTTCACCAGCGACGTTGTCCGTCGGTGATAGGACAGAAGCGCCATTTGAATGTTTTCCAGAACCGTCATGGAACCAAACGTGGCAGTGATCTGAAACGTTCGGCCCACCCCGAGACTCCAGACCTGCCGTGGTTTGTATCCGTTGATCCGTTTGCCCATGATCACGACGTGGCCGCTGTCCGGGCGCAACTGGCCGTTGATCAGGTTAAAGCAGGTGGATTTCCCGGCCCCGTTAGGTCCGATCATGGCCAGCAGCCGGCCTTCAGCCAGCTCGAAGCTCAGATGATCAACGGCCCGGATGCCGCCGAATGACTTGGTCAGTTCATTGATTTGCAAAATTTTTATCGTGGACATCACTTGGCATCCTTGTAATCGGATCGATCGGCAAAAAGGCGACCGAAACGGTTGTGAACGGAACCGGCAAGCCCCTGGGGAAAGGCCACCACCAGCAGAATAAAAATACTGCCCAGAATTAGCTGCCAGAAGTTAATCCGCGATATCTTGTCCAGCAGCCAGGTAAAAACGGTTGATCCCACAATGGGCCCGGAAAGGGATTCAACCCCGCCGAGCAGCACCATATATAAAAAATCAAACGAGCGCGGAATGGACATTTCGTCCGGAAAGACGCTGCCTTTCGAAAAAACATAAATGCTGCCCGCCAGCCCTGCGAAACCACCGACGATAATAAACGTCAGCCACTGATGACGCCGCAGGTTGATACCGATGGAATCCACCCGCAGGGCGGAATCCCGGCAGGCCCGCATGATATATCCAAAAGGCGTAAAAATAAAATACCGCAAAACCAGGATCCCACCGGTGCACAGCACCATGGTAAGGTAATAAAAAACAACTTTATCATCAGCCCATGCCGAGGGCCAGATACTTAAGATCCCATCGTCACCGCCGGTAAACTCCCCCCACTGGAACACGATCGACCAGCAAATCTGGGCGAAGGCCAGAGTCAGCATGGCCAGGTAAACACCGGACAGACGAACACAAAACCACCCGATAACAAGCGCCAGCAGGCCGACCAGCAACGGGGCCAGCAGCAGTGCCAGCTCCATGGGGGTTTGCGCATAGTGCACCATCAACGCCGCTGCGTAAGCGCCGCCGCCGAAAAAGGCCGCATGACCGAAGGACACCATTCCGCCGGGGCCCATCATGAAGTACAGGCTCATGGCGGCCAGTGAAAAAATTGCAATCTCACTGATTAACACCAGCTGAAAAGAACCCACAAACAGCGGCAGCAACAGGACAATAACCAGCATCACCAGCCCGAGGAGCCGCAGCTTCTTGGGGGCGGGTCGCAGCAGGGGCCCGGCAATTCCCCCCGCACCCTGTTCGTGTGCTTCGGCCTTGCCCAGCAAGCCGTACGGACGAATCACCAGCACCACCGCCATCACCAAAAACATCAGCACCAGCGTGCTCTGGGGAAACACCAGAATCCCGAACGAACTCAGTTCGCCAATAATTACGGCAGCCAAATATGCTCCCGGAATACTGCCCATGCCCCCGACGACCACCACTACGAAAGCCGCGGCAATGACATTCAGATCCATCAATAGGTCCGCTCCTCCCTTCGGCAGCTGGACAGCGCCTCCCAGGCCGGCCAGAAAAGATCCGAGAAAAAAAACACTGGTAAACAGTCGGGTCTGGTTCACGCCCAGTGCATCGGTCATTTCACGGTCCTCGGTGGCCGCGCGCACCAGTATGCCCCAGCGCGTGCGGTTGAGCAAAAGCCACAAAGCCCCGAGAATTATCGGGGCGATGATAATCAAAGCCAGGTCGTAGCTCGGCAGCAGGCTGCCCATGATATCGATACTGCCCGAAAGCCCTGGTGGAAGGGGGCCAAGAAGGTCCTCTGCCCCGAACAGCCAGCGGGACAGATCCTGGATGATCAGCAAAATCCCAAAAGTGGCAAAAAGAATGAAAAGTTCCGGGGCATGGTACAGGCGCCGCAACAACAGCACCTCAACGATGACGCCGATCAGGCCCACCGCCACGGCTGCCATCAAAATGGCCGCCCAAAACGGAAATATGCCTCTCGGCAGATAGGCGACCAGGGTATAGGCCAGGAAAGCGCCAACCATGTAAAACGAGCCGTGGGCCAGGTTGACGATACGCGAAACCCCGAAAATCAGCGACAGCCCGCAGGCCACCAGGAACAGTCCGGAAGCATCCGACAGGCCGGTTAGAAACTGAACAATGTAAAAGCCCAATGTAATAATATCCTGAAAAACAGTTAGAAGTTATCCGGAGGGTATGGGCGGCTGATACCACCACCCATACCCTATTTCTTATCTCTATGGGCGTAATTTCATCACTTGCGCATCACTGGGAAGATAATTGCCGCCGTCGTCATATTTCCAATCTACCATGTAACCTTTGCCGTCTTTGACCGCCGTATGACCCACCCAGGCACCCATGGTGGACTGATGGTCGATTTTACGGAATGTAATCGGCCCGGCCGGCGAATTAAAGGTCAGCCCTTCCATGGCATCGACCATTTTTTCGGTGTCCGTGGATTTTGCCTTTTTGAGCATGGCGGCCACGGCCATCATCGTATTGTAGCCCACCAGGGAGCCGGTACGCGGATAATCGTTGTACTTATTTTGGTAGGCCTGCACGAATTTTACGTGGGGCTGGTCCTTGATGTCGTACCAGGGATAGCCGGTCACCAGCCAGCCCGCGGGGGCTTCATCTTTGAGCGGATCCAGGTATTCGGGCTCACCGGTGAGCAGGCT
>JAOZSC010000039.1 GCA_029939875.1 Desulfobacterales bacterium | reverse complement strand
AGAGCATTTTAGTGAAGGATAAAAGCTATCAGGGCTACGAAAGCGACTGCGGCCAGTGGGTCAAAACCATCCCGCAGATCCGGCTGAGCTGCGGCTGGGTATGGACATCAGAAACCGATCCTGTCGCACCCACCGCCCGCATTTTGAATTTCAACAATGTCTACTCTTACACGACCCGGATGGCCCACCGCCGGGATTACCGGGCCCTGCCGGTGCGTGATATCAAGTAAAAGATCGGTCTTACGGAAGTTTCATACAAGGATAAAAAAGCGGGTGTTGAAGCGGAGTTTTCATCATTCGATCTTCGATCCGCCGGTGGACAAGTGCTTGCTCACCTGGCGAGTTGGGCGTTCATCTTGGTTTCTTTTTCTTTATTTTTTCATTCATCATTCGATGTTGGGCGTTCGACGTTCATCTTTTCAGCGTTCGGCGTTCATTTTTTATTGCTTGACCCCGGCTAGTTCTGGGTCACCCTTAGCACTTCTTCAAGGGTGGTCACCCCTTCGAGTACCTTCTGAATTCCGTCCTGACGCAGGCTTCTCATTTTCTGGCGGCCGGCCTCATTTTTAATGTGCTGGGAATCAAAGGTTTTGAGAATCAGGCTCTTTAACCTGTCAGTGAGCACCATGATTTCAAAAATCCCGATGCGCCCCCGGTAGCCGGTCTGAATGCATTTGCTGCACCCCACCGCTTTATAGATGGATCGTTTGCCGAAGTAGTCCGGAGCCACACCGATGCTTTCCAGGTAAAGCGCACTGGGTTTATACGATTTCTTGCAATCGTCGCACAAAACCCGGATCAGCCGCTGGGCCATCACGGCCAGCACCGAGGAAGAAAGCAGAAAGGGCTCGACGCCCATGTCCACCAGGCGCGTAATAGCACTGGCTGAATCATTGGTGTGCAGGGTGGAAAAAACCAGGTGCCCGGTTAACGCCGACTGCACCGCGATCTCGGCCGTTTCCTGGTCGCGGATTTCACCGACCAGAATCACGTCCGGGTCCTGACGTACGATGGAGCGCAGTCCCCGGGCAAAGGTCAGGTCGATCTTGGGATTGACCTGGATCTGGCTGATGCCCTTGATCTGGTATTCAACTGGATCCTCGATGGTAATGATATTGATATCCGGTTTGTTAATGGACTGTAAAATGGCATACAGGGTCGTGGTTTTACCGCTGCCGGTGGGCCCCGTCACCAGGATAATCCCGTGGGGAGTGGTCACCAGTTTTTTTATCAACGTCAACCGCCCCGGGTTCAGACCGATATCCGGCAATTCCAGCAGCGATCCGGATTTATTCAGCAGCCGTAGCACCACCCGTTCGCCGAAGGCCGTCGGAATCGTGGACACCCGCAAGTCGATATTCTGTTCGCCGATCCGGACTTCAAAGCGCCCGTCCTGGGGCAGGCGTTTTTCGGCAATATTCATTTTTGCCATCACCTTGATCCTGGATATCAGCGCCGGCTGGATCCACTTGGGCGGACTCAGTAAGTCATACAATATACCGTCCACCCGGTACCGGACGGTGAAGCTATGCTGGTAGGGCTCGATATGAATATCGCTGGCACGGGCCTTGATGGACTGGGAAATAATGTGATTGACCAGCTTGATGATGGGCGCTTCGCTGGTGTCGTCCAGCAAATCAGCGGTTTCCTCGATTTCGCTGAGAATGTCGCTGCCGTTTTCCTCCATGTCCTGAACCAGCTGTTCAGCCGAATCCCGGTGCAAATCGTATTGCAAATTGATGGCCGCCAGAATCGCCTCGCGGCTGGAAAATACCGTTTTGAAATCGGTCACCCCCGTGATGCGTACCAAATCGTCTATGGCCTGGAAATTCAGCGGATCGTTAATGGCGATGACACGGCCGGCGGCGGCCACCGGCTTATCGGAACCTTTGCCGTCCGGGGTCGCCAGACCGCAATCCACCGCCCGCACGGGCTTGCGGTACTTCAGGGGCACCATGAAATATTTTTTTAAAAACTGGATCGGGACTTTTTCGGTCACCTCGGATGCGATATTATCCAACGGCAGGCTGGGCCAGTAAGCCACGCCATACTGGGCGCTGAGGGCTTTCAGCAACCGGGTTTCGGAAATATTTTTTTGCTGCACCAGGATGTCGCCGACACTCCCGCCTTTTTCCGCCTGGAGTCGCTGCGCTTCAGCCAGATGGTCCTCACTGATGCCAAAGTCGTCAACGAGTATGTGGGCCAATGATTTCAAATCAAGTATTTTCCTGCAAAATGAGAGCAACTGTCCCGCGTTGATCGGTTGGCAGCAAAAATCCTGCGCTGCTTACCGGGGTTCTACCACCGGCCTGACGGAATTTTCCCTTTCAGCCGGGTGTTTTTCAGCGGGCGATTGCGGCGGTTGCCCTTTTTCAGGCTTGCCCGGGTATAATTTAAGCTGCCCACTTTTAATGGTGTCGATCTGCTTTTTCTTGTGTTCGTATATCTTCTGGGCTTCGGCCGGGTTTTGAATCACCCGCGGGGTCAGAAAAACATACAGGTTTGTTTGCTGGTTCTGTTTTTCCGTTTTTTTAAACAACCAGCCGAGCAGAGGGATGTCACCCAGTTCGGGAACCTTGTTTTCGTTTTGGGTGGTGGAATTGTCGATCAGCCCGCCGATAACCACAGTCTGGTTGTCCTTGACGATAACGGTGGTATCCACCGTGCGCTTCTGGGTAACGGGCAGGGTGGAGGACGTTGTCAAAGTCGCTCTTTTATCGATATTGGTGACTTCCAGATTGATTTGCATCCGCACCAGGCGGCCTTCGGTGACGTGGGGGGTGATTTTCAAAATTTTTCCCACATCCCGGTATTCAAACGATTCATAGGTTCCCCCCGAGTCCTCGGTGGTGGAGCGCGTCTGGTAGGGTCTGTTTTCACCCACCGTGATCCGGGCCTCTTCGTTGTCGGTGGTCAATATCTGGGGAGTGGAAAGAATACGAAAATCATCGTTGGTTTTAACGGCATTAATGATGGCGGAAATATTGGAAACCGTCACCCCGGCAATGGTGACCGGCTCTGACAGCATTCCAAGGGTCAGTCCCCCCTGCAGCAGGTCGGCAGGTTGGGTAAAGCCCTTGCGGAACCCGCCACCGAAAACCGTTTCCTTGCCGCCAATAGAGGCTTTGCCGAAGGCCGCCCAGTCGATACCGATATTCAGGCTTTTGTTCATGTCGACCTCCATGATCAACGCTTCGATGTAAACCATGGCGCGGGGGATGTCGAGTTTTTCAATGACCTCTTGCAGAACCTGGTAATCCTGTTTATCAGCCATAATGATCAGGCTGTTGGTGGCCTTGTCGGCTGAGATTTGGACTTTGCCGGCAACCACCGGGGCCTGTTTACCTTTGGCCGGACCGGATTGCTGGCCCGGCAGGCTCTGAAGAACCTTGGCCAGCTCCTCGGCGGTGGCATTTTTGCAGTAATACACATGGATTTTGCCTTTGCCACGTGGCGTCTCACGATCCACCATGGCAATCAATTTTTTAATCCGCAGCGTATTGATTTCGCTGGTCAGCACCACGAGGGTATTGGTTCTTTCATCAGCCACCAAGGTAATGGATTTTTCCAGGGTACCCTTGATTTTACGGCCTTTCGGTTTGAAAACGGTATTTAACAGGTTGACCATTTTGGTGGCATCGGAAAATTCCAGCGGTATTACGGAGATCTTCTGCCCGATGCCGGTAACGTCGATGCGCTTCAAGATTCTCAACAGGCGTTTGATGTTGGAATACACATCGGTGACAATCAAGGTGTTGGTGGGCGGATAGGCCAGAATCACACTGCTCCTGGAAACCAGGGGCGTAAACAGCCGTTTGATTTCAATGGGGTTGGCATACCGGAGGGGAATCAGCTGGGTGATCACCTTATCCTCGGGGGCGCCCGCTTCTTCTTGCAGCCGGGTCTCGATGCTTTTGGAACGCGCATCCGGGGCCGGGATGACTTTGGTCACCTCACCGGACTGGACGGTGGTATATCCGTGAACTTCCAGCACCGATTCAAAGACTTTATAGGCTTCTTCCAGAGAAATTTTCGACGGGGAAATAATTGTCACTTTTCCCCGGACCCGTTGGTCCACCACAAAATTTTTTCCGGTCAACTCACTGATGAACTTGATGAACACATTGATATCGACGTTGTTGAAATCAATGGAAACGAACTGCTCGGGTTGGCGGGCCCTCCGGCTCTGCCCGGCGGAAGTCGATTGGGCTGCAGGCATGTTCCAAGGACCCGTCGGGGCCAGGATCAACATGGACACCATCGAGGTCAGAATATATTGCACGATCTGATGGGTTGTTTTCATTTCAGTTCCGTTTATGCTCGGTTATAATCTTAATCGATCCTTGCTGATTATTCAATACTGTAATCGAGAGTCTGCTCCCGACCCCGGCGTTTTATCTGCAGCTGGATGTTGGAACCCGATGACAGTTGATCAAAAACCTGCAGGGCATCTTCAACGGATTGGATCGCATCACCGTTGACCCCGGTAATGATATCACCATTTCGCAACCGCATTTTTTTGAAAAGCGCATTGGGTTTGATGCCGGTGATGGAAATGCCGGCCGGCTGCCCGCCTTCAATATGCGGCCGCAATTTCGCCTGCGACATGAGCTGGCCCAGGTTTTCCATGGCCTTTTGAATCTGTTCGCCCTTGAGCCGGATTTTGCGGGGATAGCGTGAAACCGGTAATCTTTTCCCGACTGCCGCCCCGGGGGCCTGGGAAATTTTTCTTGTCGGCCGGCCGCTTTTCCGGCTCCTCATTTCCTCCATGGCAAGGATCTCATCGTGGCCGTCGACGTTTAATACCACCCGGGCCCTCAAAATCAACTTGACAACGGCATTTTGTACCGTATCACCGACCCGGTACAGGTTCTGCTGCCGGCCCTTGATATCTTCTATAACGGCATAAGCATCCCGCGCCTCGCCGGTGACCGTGCCCCAAAGTTTTAATTTCAACTCGGTTTGCTTCAATTTTTCAAGATCCACCGCGGTCGCTGCCGGAGCGAGTGCCTCCCCACTGGAATTGAAAATATTGCGTGCCAGAATGGCTTTATAGGCTTCGAAAGGCGGCGGCGACGGCGGCTCGACAAACGACTGCGATGGCGGCGGGGCGCCCCTTTTGGAAACTGCCACGGAATCCATCCGCGCCGCGACCAGCAGGTAAAACCCGCTGACACACAGGTAGATGCCGGCCGTGACCAGCAACAGGTTGATAATGGTAAAATAACGGTTTTTCATCAGCTAATTTAATGACAGCCCGGGGTCGTTCAGAGTACCCCCAATTTTAAATCCAATGGCCCGTCGGCCGGTGTTTGCCCCTTTTAGAAAGCCGGCCGGAATGCTATTTTCAATTTGGGCCATGAACACGTGATGGGGCGTCATGCTTCCCGTAAAATTTAAGGGATTTTGGCCCCGGCTCCCGCGCAAACCGATGGTGCCCGAAATTTCGGCATCCAGCTGATTGCCCTTCAAGCGGCATTTCTGGACTGCCAGGGCCCCGTTTTTCAGCACCAGAGAGGCGTCAACATCCTTAAATTCAAAAAATTCCTGACCGAACAGGGCAGCGGCCAGTTCCACCCGACTGTCGGCCAGGGTCAGATGAGCACTCAGCGATCCATTGCGACCCGTACCGCTATAGGTAAATTCTCCCGCCAGGAGACCAGAGATGTTGTGCGCCGCCAACCGGTTCAAAGCCGCAATGCGCTGCAGTTCAATACCTGAAATCCGTCCGTCAACAGTTGCTCCACCCGGACGGCTGTGACGGTTGAATTCCGCCCGGCCGTCTATCCAGCCGGCATAGGCACGGCTTTTAAATTTCAGTATGGTCCTGCTGCCAAACAGCGACAGCAGGCCGGGGGTGACCTTCACCGTATCCAGATTCAGCAGCGCCGCATCCCGGTAAAAAATATCGACATTGTAAAGCTTGACGCCCGGCGGCAGCACCGGCTCCAGTTTGGCGATGGTAACGTGAATGTTCGGATGAATCTGGTTCAACCGGTCAGTCAGGACCATTTTCAGCGCCGTGGACGGAAAAAGAATATAAAGAAAAACCAGGGCGACCGCCACGGCGTAAAGCACGTAATAAATACGGTTTCCTTTTATTTTTACGTTAAATTTCAACAGTTTGGACCTGTAAAACGACATTAATGAGTCCCTGTTTTTTGTCCTTTTTGGAAATCGCGATTTTTTTAATTTCCACCATGTTCGCCGAGGTCTCCACGGCATAAAGATATTTCGTCAACTGTTCCAGGCTGACGGCTTCCAGCTTCATTTCCACCCGTGAAATTTTATAGGGACTGTTCTTTCCAGCCTTCCTCGATGGTTTCATGTAACTGATGCGATCCTTGATGCCGGCTTCACCGGCCAGTCGATCCAGAAACGAAAACAGGGTAAACCCCTTCGGCCGCTGTTGAAAACGGGCCGTGGATAGTTTCGTCTTCTGGTTGATGGCCAGATATTGCGATTGCAGCTGCCGCATTTGTGCCAGCATGGTCGTTTTGACCTGCAGGCTTCTTTTCAAATGCTCGGTGCGGCTGAAAAACGGATAAATCATTAACCGCGCAACAATAAAAATAAAAATCACCGCTGCCCCGGCAATTACCGCGTAGCGTTCGCGCTTGTTCATTTTTTTAAGGTTGAAAAATTTAAGAAGCCTGTCCATACTGCTGCGAACCCCCTTACAGTTCGGCCTTCAACTGAAACCGCACCTCTTTTCCGGAACGGTCGATATTGGCGGAACTGATGGTCACTTTTTTAAAAAAATCTATCCTCTCAAGCCGGCTCTTGATCTCATCAACCGCCTTGAAACCATCCGTGTTGCCGGAAATTAAAACCGTTTCCGGCGAAATGACCAGCCGACTGACATCAACGCTCACCGATTCGGGAATGCTCTGGCTGATACGGTTCAAAATGTCGATGCTGCGAACGTGGGCGGCCGTTTCGGTCTGCAGCACAGCAGCGTTTTTCGCCTCACGCACGTTTATCTGCATCTGCTGGTAGGCATCCTGAATTCGTTTTACCCGGGGAAAGGTGGCCTTAAAAATATCGGTTATCTGCCGGTCCAGACCATTGAGCTGACGGTTCAGCGTATAGGATTCAATCACCACGTTCAACAACAGCAGGGCCAGCACAGCGGCGGCCAGAATTCCGGTTTTGACCAAATTGGCTTTATGTTTGATCACAAATCTTTTGGCGGCAAATTGGCCCCGGTGAAAATTCAATCCGGAATAGCCTTCAATTGCCATCAGGGCCAGGGCCAGGGCGCCATCGTGCAGGGACGGGTTCCACGTCCGGGTGTCTGCACTGTCATCGACAATGACATGGCGCTTGGCAAGATTCAACGCTTTGACCGGAAGATCAAGCATCTTCGCCAACACATCTTCGATATCGGTGTCGCCGGGATCCTTGCCGGTGATCACCAGATCCAGCGGGTCAAACTCCGAGGCAACGCTTTCCCCGTGGGCAATCAGAGTGTGCCGGATCACGGTCCCTATGGTTGTAGCCCTGTCTGCACCCACCGGCGCAGTGGCAAACGAACGAATCAACTCCACCCGGCTGCCGGCAATGACAAACAGGGTGCTGTAGTGCCGGCCGAGCTCGAGAGCCAGCCGGTCCTCACCCGGATCTGCCTGGGCGGCCAGATACAGGGCCGCCGGCAGACCACCGACAGTGACAACCTCCGGATCAACATGAATTGCGGACAGGGCTTCAACAAACGGCCTGAGCCGCTGATTGGACAGCGCCACCGCGAAAACCTCGCTTTGGTCTCCCTGGCCGGTGGTGCCCAACAAAATAAAGTCAATCACCAGCTCATCTGCCGGATAAGGCAAGATGGGTTCCAGTTCAAAGGGCAGCACCATCTGAATTTTTTTGGCATTTTTAAACGGGATGCGCAAATTGCGATAGGAAAAATGATCGGCGGATATGGCCACCATGCAGCCACAGCCCATGGGATCGATTTCATCGGCCAGGCTCTGCAGGGCGGCCTGGATACCGGTTTGAGCATCGTCGGCATTAGAAATTGGAAAGTGGGCATGCGCCGTTATCCGGTTTTCCCGCAGGCTGGTTTCCACCAGGACCGCGGAAACGGATTCGTTGCGAATGTCAATACCCAGAACTCTTCTGCTCATAACATTTTTATCCGATGATCTACTGTGTCTGCCGGCTTAAAATTCGACACGTCCATTTCCCGGTTTTGGCGTTTTGCAATCGCTGAACAACAGCGACAACCGTAACCCGGGTTTCATTCAGCACGGCCTCGGAAACAATGCGAAACACATCGCTGGAAGTGGTCATCAGCCGGGAATCAACCGCCAGCCCACTGAAACCTGCAATGTTTTTGACCCATCCCGGATTCGACAGGTTTTGCAGATCCTTTTCTTCTGTCAACTGCTGACGGTACTCATACAGGACCGGGGCCAGATCCGCACTTTCCGGCGGCAGCAGGGCGGCCAGTACCGGTATCTCAGCCGTATTGATATTAATCCGCCCCGGCCAGGTAAAGCCGGAACCACCCGTGTCCGACATGCCGTACACGGTCATATATTTCTCCAGGCCGGGTTTTTCCCCGCTGCCGTAAAACAGTCCGGGGGTGATGCCTTTGATCAACATAAGTTCATTGAGATCCGGAATCGGCCCGTTTCGGCAGCTGTAGGGCGGATCTAGATCTTCATAATAGCTGTCTTCAGCGCCGCTCAGGCCCGTGGTGGCATCGTCGTCACGGCTGTCAAGCCAGTCCTTGACCGAGTTGACGATGGCAATCGGATCCTGATCTTCCTGCATTTCACCCTCGATGCCGATATAGCGCAAAAACCGATCCCACAGCAAAACCTGGGAGACATTGAACTGCCGACTGTCCGGGAATGTCACCAGAGCATTGACCTGGATACGGCTCATCTCGTCGCTGATTGTAACTGTCAGCCGGCCCTGCTCAAAGGCCAGTTCCTGCAGGATTTCATTGATTTTTTCCGGATTTGCCCAGTCTTCCTGCAGGGAATCGAAATTGGATTCCATTTTGTCTTTGACCAGCAGGGCAATGGCCACGTGAACCCCGGAGGCCGCCATTTGCGACAACGTCATCCGGTCGCGAACCGCAGCCGTGGAAATCACCCCAAACCGTGCCCGGCGGTTGTATTCAAGTGCGGCCGCCACCAGAATCGCGGTAATCGACAGGGTGATCAGCAGAGCAATGCCGCGGTTGCCCTGCAGTATCTTCAGCACCTTTAACATTTTCAATCCAGGCCATAACGCCGCCCCGTGGGGAGGCGATTACCCGTATGCTCATCTCTGTTATGGTTCGATCCTGGGCCGTTCAATGGGAAGCCGGACCGTGGTTTCAAATCTATCGGACCTGTCGTCATCGCCGATTTCAAGCACAATGTTGATGGCTGTCGGCGTTGCGTATCCAACCTGGCTGGATTCGGAATCCCACTGTTCAAACTCGTCGCCCTGCTCATCATAAAATTTGAATGCCAAGGATTTGACGTGTTCGCACAGAACCGGATCGGCACCCCTTTCCTCGAAAAGCGGGTAGGGGTACAGATGATCTGCACGCTTCAGCACTGGCTGGCCGTCGTTTTTGGCGCTGACATAATACACGATTTCCGCGATACCCTGCCGCACACTTTTTTCAAACGCAACATGGGCACGGCTGGTGAAACGTAAAGTTGCAAAACTTGTGCCACCAACATCGGTCTCGCTACCCACCACCCGATACGCGTCGGGGGCTGAATCCATATTGGGCGGTTTGTAAACCGGCGGCTCGCTGATGGTCATGGCCTCAAGGTCCAGCGTCATACGCTCCAGGCAGTTTTTCGCCATGTCATAATAGCGGACGCTGCTGCCCAGTTGCCCGGTAGTGGAAAATACGGCATTGAACGAGGCCATAATAGTCGTCATCACGATGGCCAGGATGACGATCGCAATCAGGATCTCCACCAAGGTAAAAGCGGCCGCCGGATGCCGGATACGCGATACGCAATTTTGAATACTCGATGACATCCGCCTGCAGTTCATGGCATATGATTTATCGTTAACCGTTACAGGGGACCCGGTTTGGAAATTTAAATATCATTCCCGCACAAACCCGTAGGTTCGCAAACTGTAAACGTATTCGTCGTCGTTGTAGGACACGGTGATATCGATGCGCTTCAAATCCCGGCCCGTTTCGCCCAGCGCCTCCACCGTGGCGTCGCTGGTTGAAACGCTGTAACGGTATCCCGCAAACGCCTCTCCGAAATCGCCCGACATCCCGTCAATTATTTCCGATGCGTTGACCTCCATCTGTGCCAGTTTGCCCGCAGCCAGCAGCGGGGCCTGGGTGTAAAACCGTGTAGCGGCGGTCATGGCCAGGGTCTGCGCATGCATTCGATAGACACTGACCAGTACGATGGCCATGATGGCCATGGCCACCATGACCTCCAGCAGGGTAAATCCGTGCGTCGGCTCCCGGGAGCCGGCCGCATCAATCCTCAAAGCTGGCATATTTTTCAAAAACCGTAACATCACTTAGAAATGGCTCGATTAGTAAACTGCGCGAAGTTTCATCCTCCTGCAGGTGAATCAGGACCTTGTCAGCGTATCCGGCCCGGTAAAAGGTGATCTCCGCCAGACCCGAATTTTGTTTGCCTTTCAGGGCAAACTCGACATCCACCAAACGCACACCGTCGGGCAGCGCATAGGTGTTGTTTAAGGCCGCCTGCTCAAGTTGTTCCGGTGACATGCTTGCACTGGTTTCCCAAATCCGGCCGGCATCCAGATCCAGATTCAGGCTATATCGCCTGCCGTTGCGGATAGCGCTTTCCCTCAAAGCGGAAATTTTTCCGATCAGCCAGCGGGTGCTCTTGTTGGCATCATCCACAAACGGATTTCCCTGCAGCCGGGGCAATGAAAAAAAAAGCATCGTGCTGATCAGGGCGATAACGACAATCAGTTCGATCAAGGTAAAACCAGCGGTGCGATCTACGAACCCGGAAGTTGCTGCCCGGCGTTCGCTTCGCAAAACAGTGACCGTTATCCTGGCTTTTGGATCCATGACAGCAATTATCTCACAGAAAAAAATCGTTACTCGATTTCCCAGTTGTTGATATCCTTGTTCTCGTCCTCACCGCCGGGCACGCCATCGGCCCCGTAAGACAAAATGTCAAAATCGCCTTTAAGACCAGGAGACAGGTATACGAAATCATTGCCCCAGGGGTCTTTGGGCACCCTGCCCTTTTCAAGATAACCGCCTTTTTTCCATTTTTTCGGCACCACACCGGTTTCCGGTTTTTCGACCAGCGCCTGCAGCCCCTGTTCGGTGGTCGGATACACACCGTTGTCGAGTTTATACAACTTTAAGGCGGTTTCCAGGTTCTGGATGTCCAGCCTGGCTTTTACCTGTCTGGCCTCTCCGGGCCGGCTCATTATCTTGGGGGCCACCCACATGGCGAGAATACCGAGGATAATGATCACCACCATCAGTTCAATAAGCGTAAACCCCCGCCGGTCATATCTCAATGTTGACCACATTTAACCAACTCCTTATATCGCATTTAACTGGTTATAAAAATTAATCCCCTCACCCAGGATATTTACCGGATCAGCTGGTTCATTTCAAATATCGGCAGGCATATCGACAGAACAATAAAGCCGACAATTGACCCCATTATCAGAATCATAACCGGTTCCAGGTACGATGTGAAGCGCATAATGGTGATTTCCACC
>JAOZSC010000415.1 GCA_029939875.1 Desulfobacterales bacterium | reverse complement strand
CAGGAAAAAGCCGTTGAAACTTCGCTGGCGCAAGCACTCAAAGATGCCGGGATTTCAAGGGACGATATCCAGAAAATTTACGCAACAGGATCCGGGCGGAAAACCATTACGATTGCCGATGATACGGTCAATGACATCAAGGCCATGTCCAAAGGCGCCCATTATTTTTTCCCCAACGCCCGCACGGCGGCCGATGTGGGTGCTGAAGAGGGACGGGCCGCGAAAATAGATGAAAACGGAACCCCGGTGGATTTTGCTGTTAATGAAAAATGCGCTGCCGGTGCCGGCGCTTTTATCGAAGCCATGGCCCGGGCCCTGGAGGTTACCCTTGAGCAAATGGGGCGGCTGTGTCTGCAGTCGAATAATAAAATCCCCATGAATGCCCAGTGTGTGATTTTTGCCGAATCCGAAGTGATCAGCCTGATTCACGCCAACACGGCCAAGGCCGATATCAGCAAGGCCATTCACGATTCCATGGCCGGCCGCATGGCATCGGTGATCCGCAGAATAGGCGTAAACGAAGACGTGGCCATTCTTGGCGGGGTGGGATACAGCCCCGGATTTATTGCTGCCATGCGGCGGGAGTTGAAAGTGGAAAAGCTCTACGTTCCGGATATGCCGGAGTACGGCGGTGCCGTCGGTGCGGCGGTTGTGGCAGCCGGGGTAAGCTGACGCCAAACGGGAGAATATGGACGTGGCCGATGAAAAAAAAAATGAGTTCTGGCGCTGGACCGAGACCAATTGGAAAAATCCGGACCTGGACTGGCGGCAGGCCAGGTATATTACAGTCGGTATTGATGTGGGTTCCGTCAGCACTCAAGCCGTCATTATGGCGGACGGACTGATTTATGCCTACGGCAACCTGCGCACCGGCTGGGACAGTCCGAACAGCGCGCGCAACGCGCTGAGATTTGCCCTGGAAACCACTGATATGGCTGAAGAGCGCATGGATTACTGCATCGGTACCGGTTACGGCCGTGTCAATGTGCCCTTTGCGGATCGCTGCCTCACCGAGATCGCCTGTCATGCCCGTGGCGCCAATTTGATTTATGGGCCCCAGGTGCGCACCGTCTTGGACGTGGGCGGCCAGGACATCAAGAGCATCCAATGCGATGAAAAGGGCAGGGTCACGAACTTTTTGATGAACGACAAATGTGCGGCCGGCACCGGACGGGGCATGGAAGTCTTTGCCGACCTGCTGGAGGTCTCCATTAATGAAGTCGGGGATAAGTCCTTTCAGTATGAAGGTCAGGAGCCCGAAGCGGTTTCCAGCATTTGCGTGGTGTACGCCAAGTCCGAAGCCATCGGGCTGCTGCGAAAAGGCTGGAGCCCGGGAAAAGTGCTGGCAGCCTATTGCAGATCCATGGCGGATCGTATTTATTCGCTGGTGGAGCGCGTCGGTGTAAAGCCCGAATTTGCCGTCACCGGCGGGATGGCCAAAAACCGTGGCGTCATGGATCGGCTGATGGCCAGAATTGGCCTTGAACGCCTGCAGACCAGATGGGATCCGCAGATTGCCGGTGCCGTCGGAGCGGCTTTGTTTGGATATGCGCGGTGTAAAAAGGGCAAAGGACATAAAAAATAATTGGGAAGTCGGAATGCGGAAGGAAATGAATTCGGAAGTCAGAATGGAGAAGGCCGAATATGGATAGCGTGAGGCTGAGCATTGATGGACAGTCGGTTGAGGTGCGGACCGGGACCACAATTCTGGAGGCGGCGCGCCAGGCCGGTATTTACATTCCTGTCCTTTGCCACCATCCGGATCTACCGCCAGCCTCAACAGCCGCCGGAATTGCGGCAATTTACCGGGGAAATCGGAAAATTGAAAACACCCTGCCGGAAGAACCTGCAAAAGCATGTGGGCTTTGTGTGGTGCAAATCGACGGGCAGGACGAACCGGTCAGTTCCTGCGTCACCGCAGCCGAAAACGGCATGGCAGTGGTTACCGACAATGAACGCATTCGAGCTAAACGGCGGGAAAACCTGATCCTCATTATGACCCGGCATCGGCATGCCTGCCTGACCTGCGCCCAGCAGGAGGGATGTGAGCGCACCCAATGTTCGGCCAATGTGCCGGAAAATGAACGCTGCTGTTCCCAGTTCGGCCACTGTGAACTGCAAAATGTGGCCACCTGCGTCGGCATTGCGGGTTCGACCCCTAAATGGATTCCCACTGACCTGGCCGTGATGTCCGATTACCCGCTGTTTGAAAAAGACGATAACCTGTGCATCGGATGTACGCGCTGCGTTAGGGCCTGCCGGGATTTGAGAGGCGTTGAAGCCATCGGGTTTGTGTATGACGAAAACGGTCAAATTCAGGTCGGTACCCTGGCGAAAACCCTGGCCGAATCCGGCTGCCGATTCTGTACGGCCTGTGTGGAAGTCTGTCCCACCGGGGCACTGGTGGACAAATTTGTTGAAGCCGGCTCCCGGGAGCAGGGCCTGCTGCCCTGCAAGGCTGCCTGTCCGGTTCACATCGATATTCCCGGTTACCTGCGGATGATCGCCCATGGCAGGACCGATGAGGCCAATGCCATTATCAGGGAAAAAGTTCCTTTTCCAGGCGTTTTGGGCCGGGTTTGCATTCACCCCTGTGAACAGGTTTGCCGGCGCGGTGAGGTCAATGAATCCATATCCGTTTGCGCTTTGAAGCGCTATGCAGCCGATGGCGACAACGGACTGTGGCGAAAGGGCAGCAGGGTTGCCGGCGGCACCGGGAAAAAAGTGGCCGTCATCGGGGCCGGTCCCGCAGGGCTGACGGTCGCTTTTTATCTGTGCAAGCAGGGACACACGGTCTGCGTGTTTGATGCCAGCAGTCAGCCCGGCGGTATGATGCGATACGGCATTCCGCGGTTTCGCCTGCCTCGCGAAGTGCTTAACAGGGAAATTAATGATATTTTTGATTTGGGCATTGATTTTAAACCAAACCAGAGCCTGGGGCGGAACTTTACCCTGGAAGGATTGAAAAATGACGGCTACGACGCCGTGTTTCTGGGGGTGGGGGCTCAGCAAAACCACCGGATTTCCCTGGAGGGCTGTAATTCTCCCGATGTGATATGGGGGGTGGAATTATTGCGCCAGGTGGCCGAAGGCCGGGATG
>JAOZSC010000414.1 GCA_029939875.1 Desulfobacterales bacterium | reverse complement strand
TTAAACCTTATTTAGTACCATGATTAAGAAGATCATCTCAGGCGGACAAACCGGCGTGGACCAGGCGGCCCTGGATGTCGCCATTAAGCTGGATATTGCCCACGGCGGATGGATTCCCAGAGGACGTCTTACCGAAAAAGGCCCGTTGCCGAAAAAATATCATCTGCAGGAAACCGCTGGGTCCAGCTATACCGAACGGACCGAAAAAAACGTGCTGGAAGCCGAAGGTACCGTCATTATCGCACGGGGCAAGCTGACCGGAGGGTCCGAATACACCCGCCAGATGGCTGCCAGGCACACCCGTCCCTGGCTTTACATTGATCTTGAACAAATGTCGGCTTTCCAGGCGGCATCGGCCATCAACGAATGGGTTAAGTTAAACAAAATAGAAGCGCTAAACGTAGCCGGCCCCAGGGAAAGCAAGGATCCGGCCATCTACCGGGATGCGTTCGGCATCATCGAAAGCGTCTTTTATCTCAGCCTGGTGGAAAGCGGCATGGCTGCCGTCGGCTCCGACCTGGATTCTGCCGCCACCCCACTGCACCCTCCGGTGCCCCTCACCGTGAAGCAGGCCGTCAGCCAGTTGACCGAGCGAATTTCACTGAAAGACAAGGCCATCATTGCCAACATGTCTGAAGATGAGTTGCCCCAGTTGCACGCCACCCTGGAACCGTTTATTGTGAACAACTTCGAACTGTTTTCCAACAACGGTGAACTCGTCAAATCCTGCCGGCAGGTATCAAAAACAAGCATTCAAAATGAACAGGATGCCGTGCGGGTCATCATCCATGCCCTGTGGCAAACATTGCAGCAGACACACAAACTGCGAATCATCAAGTAATACAGGACACGTGCCCGCACCGGACCTTAAATCGCAAAGATCGGGCCATGAGTTGACCGGGTTTTGCAGGGATCAAATTTTTGTTCCAAATTAAGGAAGATTCAGGACAAGCTCAGGATTGGATCAGTCCGGGAGATTTTCAGCATCGTAGCGGTCTTTAAACACCCGACGACGTTCAATTTTTTTTCGGATGTTTAAATGCTGCCGGCGGCGGCGATCCGACCCGTTGCGACGATGTCGAAAGGAACGTCTTTCAGGAAAATGCTCCGAGGAAGTTGATTGGCGGCGATCCGGCAACCGGCGGCGCCCGCCGCGATCCTCTAAAATCTCAGGAACATCAAACGGCGGTATTTTGGAATCAGCTGTATCCGGATCGGCCATGGGTTCTCAAAACCAGGTAAATGAAGGGTGAAGATTGTATTCTTGTTTTTACTATATTTAATGATTGCAGGTGTTTGTCATTTTGTCAAGTGAGAAAATGATGTCGTGCAAGACAGATGAAACCGCCCCTATTTATTGCCTTTGGCTAACTCGTCCTTCAGGGCCTGTTTCATCCTTTCACAGGCTTGCCCGGAAAGATGGGGGCAGGCGTCCGCATCACCGGGGGGAAGATCTTCGGAATTCAACGCACGGTGCATAATCAACAACTGGTCTTTGAATCGTCTGCAGTATTTGCACATCATCAAATGCAGATTCATCAGCATACGCTGATGAGCCGGCAGCTGCCGATCCATGGATTCGGACACCTTCCGGGATACTTCCTTGCAACTGAACATCCAGTGTGACATTTAAAAAAACCTTTATTCTTCGGGTTTAACCCACCTTTTTTCGAGGCATTGCCGCAACCACATCCGGGCCCGATAGAGCATGACCCAACTGTTGGTCGCCGAGATATTCAACTCCTTACAGATTTCTTCCGTGCTCAGACCATCTATTTCCCGCAGCAAGAATGCCTTTGCCAGCCGTTGGGGCAGCTGCCCCAGGCAGCGGTACAGAACATCCATAAATTCTTTCTGCCGGTAGGTTTCCAAAGGGTTGGCAGCCCATCGGGCCGGGCGAATCCGCCAGCCGCCCTTGCCGGTAAATTCGACATCCGCGCTATCACCTGCGGCGGCATCGGCAATAGATTCCACTCTGTCAGATGTCGATTCCCGAACCCGCTTGCGGATGGAGTCCACAATTTTGTGTTTGAGGATTGCAATCAGCCAGGTGCGAACCGCGGAACGGCCCTGGAAATTTTTTCGAGCTCCCAGGGCCGCCAGAAAGGTTTCTTGAACCAGATCCTCCGCAAGGGAAGGATCCTTGACCCTGGACACGGCAAAGTGGTAAAGAAAATCACCGTACTGGTCCACCCAGCTTTCGGGACTATTCAGCCGGTGTTCTGCCCCGGGTTGCTTTTTTCCCATGAGTCGGCCCTTCCGTAAAGGGTTTTTACCTGTAAACAGGCGGATCAAACCAGTGTTTTGACCGCAGCAAGCACCGCATCATAATCCGGCTCTGCACCCACTTCTTTTACCAGTTGGGTATACTGAATACGACCGGTTGTGTCTACCACGAAAATCGCCCGGGCCAGCAAGCGCAGCTCTTTGATCAAAACCCCGTAAGCCGTGCCGAAATCAGCCCCGCGATGGTCCGAAAGTGTGGTGACCCGATCCACCCCGGCCGCTGCGCACCAGCGTTTCTGGGCAAACGGCAGATCCATGCTGACAGTCAGAATAACAACCTGATCCCCCAGTTTGCCGGCCTCCTGGTTGAAACGGCGTGTTTCAACATCACACACCGGCGTGTCCAGGGAAGGAACGGCGGATATAACGCACACCTTGTCTTTAAAAGACGATATGCGAATCGGCTGGAGATCATTGTCCAACAGTTCGACATCCGGGGCATCGTCACCAGGATTCAACACCTTGCCAACCAGTGTCAGCGGGTTTCCATGCATTGTGGTGGCTCCGCTTCGCTCTTGCATAGGGCACCTCCTTTTGATAGAAAAGTTTACACCAACATAAGGTTTTTTGGTGACAAGTCAACGACCATCTCAAGCTCTGGTCGGGGCGGTTTGAGCAGCAAGATGAACGTATTTGGCAGGGCGAATGGGACACAACGCCGAATCATCGATACCAGCAGCGGAAAAAACCTGTAAGCTTTACGCGGCGGGCACGACCAAACGTATAAATGAAAAAACAAGTTTTTGCTAAGGGTTCGCGCAAAAATAAATTCGCAAATTTTTAGTGTTGAGGCGCCTGCCTGGCAAGGCGCGAAAG
>JAOZSC010000413.1 GCA_029939875.1 Desulfobacterales bacterium | reverse complement strand
TAGACACACACAAATTTGTATAACGATTATCGCCCTTCTATTCCTGTCGGCACCGGCATGCGATGCGAAGCGGGAGCACCATATCCAGGGCCGCACCATGGGGACCACCTATCATGTCACGGTGGTCACCGGCTGGTTTCAGCCTATTTCCGGACTGCGGGAAGCAATCGAACTGCGGTTGAAAGAAATCAACCAGAGCATGTCCACCTATATCCATGACAGCGAGATCAGCCGCTTCAACCGCTTCCAGCGCGCCGGCCGGCCTTTTCCGATTTCCAGCGATTTTTTCGAAGTGATGAAAACGGCCCGCACCATCTATCGGCTTTCCAACGGTGCCTGGGACGGCACCGTCAGCCCCCTGATCACCCTGTGGGGTTTCGGTCCTGAGACGGTCCCGGTCAGGGTACCGCCGCCACAGCAAATCGCCGCCCGGCTGTCGGCTATCGGTTTTGCCGATATTGAAGTCAAAGACCCCGGGATTCTGATCAAAAAACGGGCCGCCGTCACCCTGGACCTGTCTTCCATTGCAAAGGGGTATGGCGTCGACCAGGTGGCAGATGTCTTTGCCAGCCGCGGATTCAAAGACTACCTGGTGGAAATCGGCGGTGAAGTCGTGGCCTCCGGGCGCCGCAGGGACGGTAAACTGTGGCGTGTCGGGATCAACCAGCCCCGGCCTGCCGCCGGTGCCAACGAGGTGTATCGCGTGGTGGATCTGGATGATGCCGCCCTGGCCACCAGTGGTGATTACCGCAATTTTTTCACCCTCAACAGCATCCGATACTCCCATGTCATTGACCCCAAAACCGGGTACCCGGTCTCCAACTCCGTGGTCAGTGTTTCCATCATTGCCGACAGTTGTACCTTTGCCGACGGACTGGCCACCGCCATCATGGTGATGGGAGCTGAAAAAGGCTTGCGGCTGCTAAACCGTCTCGATGGGGTGGAAGGTTTGATTGTGCTCCAGGAGCCGAATGATCGCCTGGTAGACTATGCGTCCGATGGATTCGACTCCCGCCGCTGACCGCTGTCGGCCGTAGAAAAATACACTCCCGTGCGTATTGACATTATCGTGCACCACCTTATTTTTCCCAAAGACCTTACCGGCGGGAATGCTGAAAAGATGAACATCGAACATCGAACTTCCAACGTCGAATGTTGAAGGATAACACCGGTGCCATGAAACTTTATCTCGAAAGCATGGGCTGCGCCCGAAACCAGGTCGACAGCGAAATTATGGCCGGCCAACTGGCCGAAACCGGCTGGTCCCTGACCAATGACCCTGCCGAAGCGGACACTATCGTGGTCAACACGTGCAGTTTCATCGAATCGGCCGCCCAGCAATCCGTTGATGTCATTTTGGAACTGGCCAAATATAAAAAACGGGGAACCTGCAGCCGGCTGGTGGTCACCGGGTGTCTGCCCGAACGCTACCGCCAGGACATCACAAATTCACTGCCGGAAGTGGACGTCTTTCTGGGAACCGGCGCCTTTGACCAAATTGCAGCGGTGCTTTCCCGGCCCCAATTTTCTCACCAATGCCTGCTGCCCGACCCCAACGCATCAGCACCACAGCCGCAAAACGCCCCCAGGCAGTTGAGCCAGGCGCACCTGGCCTATCTGAAAATTGCCGAGGGCTGCAGCAAAACATGCACTTACTGCATTATTCCCAGACTGCGCGGAAAGCAGAAAAGCCGTCCGTCCGAAGATATCCTGTCCAAAGCCCGACAACTGATTGCCGCCGGTGTGAAGGAACTGGTGCTGATAGCCCAGGACACCACCGCCTATGGCAGGGACCTGGCGACGGCCGATAATTTAAGCAGTCTTATCGGCCGCCTGGCGGTTATCAACGGTGCCGCAAAGACCCGCACATGGTTCCGGGTGCTCTACGGACATCCGGAAAGCATTGAAGACAGTTTTGTGGACGCCGTTGCCGCCTGCAGCAATGTATGCCCTTATTTTGACATTCCGATTCAGCACGCCAGCCCGGCGGTGTTAAAACGCATGGGCCGCAATTATAACCGCGATGATCTTTACCGCCTTTTCGAACGCATCCGTACCCGGGTGCCCGATGCCGTGCTGCGCACGACCATTATCGTTGGATTTCCTGGAGAATCCGATGCGGATTTTGATATGCTCTTAAAGTTTGCCGAAGAAGTGCGTTTTGACCATTTGGGTGCGTTTGTCTATTCGGATGCCGAAGACCTCCCCTCCCACCGTCTGCCCGATCACATTCCCGCCGCCGTGGCACGGGATCGTTATCACGAATTGATGTCCCTCCAGGTGGATATTTCATCGGCAAACAACAGCCGCTATATCGGCAGAACGGTCAGGGTACTGGTGGAAGAATCGCTGGAACACCATCTATATGCTGGACGTACCTGTTTCCAGGCACCGGAGGTAGACGGAATCTGTTATATTAACACCGCAAAACTGCCTTTTCCATTGAAAATCGGCGAGTTTGCTGATATGCGGGTAACCGATGCCATGGAATATGACCTTATGGGGGAGGCGTTATGCACAACCTGAAGCAGCGGATCCTTGCGGCTGCCACAGATGACCTGAATGATATCGAAAAAGCTCTGACTGACAACCTGGATCCTTATCTGGATTTGGTGCGCGAGGTGGCCGGCCACATCCTGTTCAGCGGCGGCAAGCGGCTGCGCCCCCTGTTGATGGTGCTTTCCGCTCGGATGTGCGGCTACGACGGCACTTATGATAAAACCTTTTCAACCGCCCTGGAATACCTTCACACCGCTACCCTGCTGCACGACGATCTGGTCGACGAGGCCACCTTGCGGCGGGGAAAAACCGTGGCCCATTCAAAATGGGGCAACCCCATCGCCGTGTTGGTGGGCGACTATCTGTTGGCCCGGGCCCTGTCCATCTCCGCCGGTACCGGCAGCCTGCGGGTAGTTCAACTCCTGGCGGATCTTACCGAAAACATGTCCCAGGGGGAAGTGCATCAGTTGATGCGCAAAGGCGATATTGGCCTCACCGAAGACGAGTACCTTCAGGTCATCCGCAGCAAAACCGCCGTGCTGTTTGAAACCGCCTGCCGGGTCAGTGCTGTAATTGCAAATGCGCCCCAGCAAAAAGAAGAAGCCCTGGCCGGGTTTGGCTACA
>JAOZSC010000038.1:2290-11827 GCA_029939875.1 Desulfobacterales bacterium | reverse complement strand
AGGCGTTTGAACTTTACAATACGCTCAAAAATCAAAAGTAAGAAATGGGCTCTAAATGAAAATCGCCCGATGGTATAACAACCACGATATTCGCATCGAAGAGGTGCCGACGCCGGCACCCGGATCCAATGAAATGCTGGTCAAAGTAATTTCATGCGGTATTTGTGGCAGCGACATTGTGGAATGGTACCGCCTGCCGCGCGCCCCGCTGGTGCCAGGCCATGAGATCGGCGCCGAGGTGGTGGAAGTCGGAGCATCCGTTGCGGACTACAAACCCGGTGACCGGGTTTTTATCGCCCCCAAAGTGCCGTGCATGAAGTGCACCTATTGTAAAAACGGGCACTACCCGGTGTGCGCAAATGTCGGGGAGCGGCTGCCGGGCGGGATGGCTGAATATATACGGGTTCCCCGGGTGCTGGTGCAACGGGGCACTTATCGCTTGCCGGATGCGATCAGCTGTGATCAGAGCACCTTTATCGAGCCGCTGGCATGCGCGGTGCGCTCCCAGCGACTGGCCGGGGTTCATGGCGGGCAAACGGTTGTCGTGATAGGATGCGGTATGTCCGGGCTGTTGCAGGTAAAGCTGGCCGCCGCCAGGGACTGTCGGGTGATTGCCACCGACGTAAACCGGAAACGATTGACGGCCGCTGCCGACATGGGGGCGGAGATTGTCATCGATGCCGCCGAAGATGTCGCTGAGCGCATCGCGGCTGAAACCGGCCGAAAGGCCGACGTGGTGATCCTGTGCACTTCGGCCATGTCTGCTGTTGCGCAGGCCTGGCACTGCGTGGATAAGGGCGGGGTAGTGGTTTTTTTTGCGGTGCCTGGTCCAGATATAAAAGTAGAAATCCCACTAAATTATTTCTGGACACGTGAGGTCAAAATCCTCACCTCTTATTATTGCGGACCGCCTGATATTATCGACGCCATTAATCTTATGAAAGCAAGAACCGTGCAAGTAGATGATTTGATCACCCACAAATTACCTTTAAATGATATCGCGAAAGGATTCCAGCTGGTGGTTGAGGGAAAAAAATCAATCAAGGTTATTATTACGCCTTATGAAAGGATTATCTCTCAAGCGCATTGACACAAGGGTTTTCTTAGACTATTCCATTTTGTTTTATTGCTTTGGCGATGGTCGGCGGTTTGTCCCTGACTTTCAGAAAATTTCTATGATTACATATCATTGGCAACATTAAAAACCACTCGATCTAAATATAGATAGTTTCTGCACTATCTTTTGTTCTGCCGAATCATGATATTCTCTCATGCCCGTCTAAAGAACAAAAACATTTCCCCGGTTAACCAGAAAATCGGGATCAATCGCTGCCTTGCAGCGTTTGAGCTGCTCGATGGCGCTTTGGCCGTAAAGTTTGAGAAAATCTTTGCGTTTGCGCTTGCCCGTGCCGTGCTCGCCGGAATAAACACCGCCCAGCTCGGTTGCCCGGATGATAAAAAGGTCATAGAGTTCTGTCGCCCGGGCAAGCTTTTCCCGGTCCGGCAGAAGGGTAAAATGCAGATGGCAGTCGCCGAAGTGGCCAAAAGACAAGTAATCGATGCCTTCACTTTTGAGCAACCCGTGGACATCGCTGAGAAAGCGTGCAAAATTTTCAGGCGGCACCACAGCATCGGTCATAATGGTGTAGGTGCCTTGTTGCTGCACAACCTCCAGGGCGTTGGCCGGCATTGAATGCCGGGCTTCCATGAACACCCGGCGTTTGGGCTCGCTGTCCAGCAAAAGGACCCCTTCCGGGTTAATGCCGCAGTCGGCTGCCAGCAGGCGTTCAAACCAGGTTCCAGCCGCTTCTTCCGGGGATTTGCCCTTTAAAGGAATTTGCAGATAAAGCGCGACCGGGTTGTCCCCGTAAAAAAGCTGTTTTTCGTGATCCATGAAACGGCGGCAGTTCACGCCGAAATACTCAAAAGCGTTCAAGGCGCTGAAATTTCCCCCCAGCAGCCTGCCCAGATACTGATGGAATTTGAGCGCCTGGTTTTCACCAGGCAGCGAAAAAAACAGCTCCAGATAATCCGATGGGCGGGGTGCCAGTTTCAAAGTGCAGGCGGTGATCAGTCCGAAAAGCCCTTCGCTGCCGACAATAAGATCAATGAGGTCCATGCGGCCATCCGGAGAAGAAAAAGGACCGCTGGCATTTTTAATGGCCGGCCGGCGGTAAGTGGGAACCGGCCAGATAATTTCCCGATTTTTTGCACGCAGTATAAATCTGCCGTTTTCGGAGACATATTGACCGCGCGCAGCACTGATTTTCATGCCGCTGGGAAGCAGAAAATCAAGGGCTTGAACCCACGGCCGGGTAGCGCCCACCTCGCCCGGGGTAAAGCCCGATGCGTTGCAGGAAAGCGTGCCCCCCACCCAGGCATCATTGCGGCTGGTGGGATCCACCGGGTAGTAAAGACGTCCGTTGCTCTGGGCCAGCACGCTGTTTCTCAGTTCTTCGAGCACAATACCCACCGGGGTGCAGACGATTTTCTGATCAACATCCACCGCCACCGGCAAAGATGCCAGTTTACCGGTTGAAACAACAATGCCCCCTTGCGCCGTGGCGCTGCCGGTCAGATTCGAGCGTCCGGCCGAAAGGGTGATTGGAATTCCGGCAGCCATAGCCGTGCGCAAAATTACAGCGGCCTGATTTTCCGATTTTGGCCGGCACAGGGCGTCGGCCGTCGCGGGCAGGTTGGAGCTGTCGGATGCAAAGCCGTCAACGATTTGCGGGTCGAGGATCAAAGGCAGTAAAAACTCACGCTGCAAAAAATCCGCGATCATCGCCAGGTGTTCAACCCCGGAATGTTGGCCGCAGAAATCATCAATCAGCTGGTAGTCTTTGTCGGAGAGAATGGCTTGCGGGCAGATAATATGGCTGCTCATGGCGTTGACCTCGGTTTGCGGGTTTTGATATTTGCAGATGGTAGCGCAGCGAGTTCCGTGATATATGAATCCTAACGTTGCATAAACAACACGGCAAGGGCAAGGAAAAACATAATGGTAAAGCAGGCATTAACCGGACGCCAGATGCAGTTGGACGCGGCCATTGCCGGCCCGCTTTTCATGTTGTCGGCTGCGCTGCTGTTCACGCTGCTCAACCTCATCGTGAAGCTGCTGGGGCCCGCGTACACGGTGTGGAGCATTGGATTTTATCGATTTTTCGGCGGCGCACTGGTGCTGATTGCCGTTTTCGGGCGCCATAAAAATCCCTATGGCGGCGTTAATATCCGCTTGCTCATCATCCGGGGATGCACGGGCTGCACCGCCTTTATCTGCATGGTGATGGCGATTCGGCTGCTGCCCGTTTCCACGGCACTGATTATATTTTATTCCTTTCCGGCCTTTTCCGCCATTTTTTCATTCTTTATTTACCGTGAACGCATCAGCATATTTGAGATCGCCCTGATCGCGATGGTTTTAGTCGGCGTCGGGATTCTTTTTGATTTTCAGTTTGGAGGCGATCTGCCGGGGCAAATTTTTGCGCTGGTGGGAGCGGTTTTTGCCGGACTGACCGTCACCCTGATCCGGACCCTGCGGGAACACAACGGGCCGGTAATCATCTATCTTTACCTGTGCACCACGGGCATGCTGGTAACCGCACCGATGTTTGTCCTGCACCCGGTTTGGCCTTCAACGCCGATGGAAATGGGCATGATCCTGGGCCTTATCTTGAGTTCGGTAATGGCTCAGCTTTTAATGAACCAGGGGTTTTTCTATTGCCGGGGCTGGGAAGGCGGAATGTTCATGTCAAGCGAAGTTGTCTTCACCGCTGTGGCCGGTATCATGTTTTTAGGTGATCCGGTCACCTGGCGCTTTTGGTGCGGTGGACTGATAATCCTGTTCAGCGTGGCCGCGCTGAACCGGCTGACCGCCATGGGCAACCGGAAAGCTGCAGCCTCAAGCCCCTGACCGGTCATTTGCGATGCGCCCGGCGATCCATCAGGCAGCAAAGGTTCGCCATCCCGCCACCGGGTGGGCAAACCTTTGGCGTTCCCGCCTGGGTGATTAACATAATCTTTTTAAGCGGGATCACGCGCCTGATGGTATCAGTTTCGGCGTGCGTCTTGAATCCACCGACCGCCATGGCGACGTTTTTAAAAATCCAGATTTGCTGGCTCGTAATATTCTCTGGGATTTTTGCACGACGGGCATTTTGCCGGCGGCTCGGTGCCTTCATGGATATAGCCGCAGACACCGCATTTCCACTTGATGGGCTGCTCACGCTTAAAGACCATGCCCGCTTCTACCATCTCCAGCAGTTTCTTGTAACGCTCCCGGTGATGGGCCTCAATTTTGGCCACCTGTTTAAATGCCATCGCGGCTGCTTTTTCTCCCTCTTCTTCGGCTTCTTTGGCAAAGGTGGGGTACATGGTCTGCACTTCGTAATCTTCCCCGCCCCAGGCCTCTTTGAGATTTGCGGCCGTATCCCCGATTCCGTTCAGCAATTTAAGGTGATCTTTGGCGTGCTGCATTTCATTGGCGGCGGTTTCTTCAAAAATTTTAGCGACATAGTGATATCCTTCGGCTTTGGCGACCTCAGCAAAAAAAGTATATTTGTTCCTGGCCTGGGATTCACCGGCAAATGCAGCTTGTAAATTTTCAGTCGTTTTACTCATGTTGGATCTCCTTTTTCTTCTTGTGGTGGTTTGAAAAAAGCTATGGGCTGGCAGCAACATTTTCACGGTTGCGGCTTTCTTCGCAAGTCCTTTTGAGAACAACCCGGCTGCGTAAAAGTAAATAGGAATCATTCCTATTTGTCAAGTTAAAACTCTGCCTCCGGCGGGATTGAAAGTAAACAGGCCATAAGGCTTAAATGCGGATAAAAAACCATTTGTGGATGGAAACCATCTATATGTCCGGCCACTTGTGATTCCAGGGATGTGCCTGTTCCCAGGCATAGGCTGCTTGAAGTACCAGATCATCACGATATTTGGGCCCGATTATCTGCAGCCCTGCCGGAAGTCCGTTAGCCGTCAAGCCGGCCCGGATGGTGGCCGCCGGATGACCTGAGAGATTAAAGGGGTAGGTAAATGCCACCGCTCCTAGCAGTGGAATCGGCTGACCGTCGATTTCGGCCGGTGGCGGTCCCTTGGCAGCAAAGGCCTCTGTGGGCATGGTGGGTGTCAGCATCAGGTCGAATTCGGAAAAAAAATTCTCCAGCACGGTGTTGAGCTGAGCCCGACGGGTCTGGATGTTTATGAAATCATTCACATCCAATTCTTTGGCCAGCTCCAGGGAGCCGACCAGTGTTTTTCCCATTTCCGCACGGATATCATCCAGTTTTTCGTGAACAATGGCATAAAGTTCGTAAACCATCAGTTTGGACCAGGCATCATCTACATCGGGCAGTTTCCCCGGCCAGAGATTTACCGTGTGTCCCATGTCTCCAAAGACCTTCACGGCCTGCTGCACGATGGCGGCAACATCTTTTTGCACCCGGGCATGTCCCAGATCAGGACTGAAGCCGATTTTTAATTCAGGCGGCAGTTGATTTACGCATTGCGCATAGGATACGGACGGGCGGGGCAGAGAATCCGGATCCGCCGGGTGATAGCCGCCCACGCAATCCAGGAAAATTGCCGCATCACTGACGGTACGGCTTAAAGGTCCTAAATGCCAGGTACGTGACATGTGCAGTGCCGGCAGCGGTCCCATGGGAATCCGGCCATAGGTGGGTTTGAATCCGAAGCAGCCGCAGTAGCTGGCCGGAATGCGGATGGAGCCGCCGGCATCCGAACCGGTGGCCAGCGGGACCATGCATGCGGCGATCGCGGCGGCGGAACCCCCGCTGGAGCCGCCCGGTGTGCGCTGGGTGTTCCAGGGATTGCGGGTTACTCCGTAAAGCCGGTTTTTGGTAAAACCGGTAAACCCGAATTCCGGTGTATTGGTTTTGCCCACCACGATTGCGCCGGCAGCCTTTAGCCGGGCCACCTGGATCGAATCGTGCCGGACCATGTTGTCCTTGAAGGGGATGGACCCGAAACTGGTGACCATCCCTTCCGTGTCTTCCATATCCTTGACTGCCAGGGGAATGCCTGCCAGCGGGCCGATGTTTTTCCCCGCGGCAATGTCTTGCGCCAATTTTTTAGCTTCTTCCAGCGCCTCTTCAGCTCTCAGAGCCACAAAGGCATTAATGTGCGCATTGGCGGCCTCTATCCTGCGCAGGGTTGCTTCCATTAATTCGACAGGAGACAGCTGCTTGTTTCGTATCAATCCAGCCAGTTCCATCGCAGACTTTTTAAGCACAGATTCCATCTACCTCCCCCTTTTCTCGGCCTAAAATGAGGATTTTTAATTTAAAAAGGGCTCGTCTTACTTTATTTTCAATTGTCCGATTTAGGCAGGATTTTAAATACATTAGGCGCACCCCGAATGCAAGAAGAAACAAAATACAATCCACCTGGTTTTCTTTTCACGCCATTCTGGAAAAATTTTTCCGGCCTCCGGGCTGAACACCAGGCTATCGGCATTTAAAATCAACCGCCATGAGTTGATTATTTTCGAATTTGTTACTATGTTACCGGACAGTACCATACCGATGGGACTTCAATCCTGATTAATCAGGATACAATATAGACCTGAACATGAAGGCGGACGGTCCAGCAGAGGGAGGCAAAATCATGTGGTGCCGGCAATTACAGGATTCCTCCTATCAGATTGGCTATGACGCAAAACTGATTTAAGCCCCAGGAAAAACCAACATGAAAATTCATGCCAATGGAATTGATATCAGCTGCGAGCTTACCGGCCGTCAGGATGCAGCGGTGGTAATGCTCAGCCATTCACTGGCCTCCAGCCAGGTCATGTGGAATCCCCAGATGGAGGCCCTTCAATCCCGCTTCCAGGTACTGCGATATGACACCCGCGGGCACGGTGACAGCGATGCTCCTGAAAAAGCATACACCCTGGAGATGTTGGCCGCAGATGCCGTCGGTCTGCTAGACGCGCTGGGCATCGATGCCGTGCATTTCGTGGGACTTTCCATGGGCGGCATGCTCGGCCAGTGCCTGGCCCTGGACCATGGACATCGGCTCAAAAGCGTTACCCTGTGCGATACTGCTGCCGAAATAACTGCTGAAGTCCAGCCCATATGGCAAGCGCACATCGACGCGGCCCGTAAAAACGGCATGCAGGCTCAGGTCGACGAAACCCTGCAGCGCTGGTTCACACCGGACTACCTGAAGCGCAATGGCCCCGGGGTGGAACTGATTCGCCGCCAGATCCTTGCCACCCCGGTGGCCGGCTATATCGGCTGCAGCGAGGCCATCCGTCGTCTCGACTATCTCGACCGGCTGGCAGACATTCATCTTCCCACCCTGATCATGGTGGGCGAACAAGACCCCGGCACCCCGGTGGCCGCCTCTGAGGCCATGCAAGAGCGCATTGCCGGCTCCCGGCTGGTGGTGTTGCCATCAGCCCGGCATTTGTCCAACATCGAACAGGCAGCGGCCTTCAATGAGACGCTGATTGATTTTTTGCTGAATTGCTGACCTGTTCGTAACCGACGAATTTTCAGGCCCGCTGCATTAATCAGGCAGATGTCTGTAGACAAACAGCTAAAAACGGTGAATTGGAATGCCCTGTTATTGAGGGGAAGTTTTAGTGTCGCAGCGGCAGGAGTTCCGGTCGAGGCATAACTGGCAGCGATCGTCACTGCATTGCTGGCAGCTGAAGCAGTCCCGGCATGGATGCTTTTTGAAGCATGCCTGTTGTTTTTCCGGAATGTACACCTTGCCCCTTAATCCGGAAATCTTTTCAAAACCCATGGCCAACTCCCATCCATGTCAGGCCTCACACGGGCCGGCGGCATTGTTTGCGGTCGTAGTGCGTGTACATGACCACCTGGGGATCAAAATACAAATAACCGGCGGACTTGCGGGAAGGCGCCTTGGCGATGAGCGGTTCAACCGCATCGCCAAGAAACGATTTCATGATCGCCGACAGTTGATTGCGCAACACGGCATACGAATAATGCCGCGCGGCGATCTGGTAATTGGTCCGTACCATTTCATTTCGGCGTTTGGCTGAATTCAAAATTTTCATGACATTTTGAACGGTTTTTTTGGACAAAAAGCCATCCATCACCGCCAAATCAAAACCCAGCGGTTCAATGTCCCGCACAAAGGTGGCGTAACGGTTGATCAAAATCGGTTTTTTGAAGTAAACGGCTTCCAGAAACGCGTTGCCGAAGCCCTCGTAAAGGCTGGGATAGGTGATAAAATCCGCATAGGGATAAATATCCCACAGGGAGTAGGCTGCCGGTTCGTTACGACTTTGGTTTAACGGGTCAGAAATGCGAAGCGATACCAGCCGTAAATCCACACCGTGTTCACAGGCATGCTCCTTTAACCACTCAGCATATTCCATGCCCTCATCACCGGCTTCATGGGAGATAACCAGTTTGTTGCGGGGATCTTTCAACTCCCGCACCAGTTCAATGGCAAATTCGATGCCTTTGCGCTGCACGATCCGCGTGGGTTGCAAAATCATCCGGTCATCCGGGTCAAGGCCGATGGATTCGCGAAAAACACGGGTGGTTTTCCTGCTCACCCGGGGCTGGTGCTCAAAATCCAGGACATTGGGAATGATGGTCGAGGCAATGCCGGTACGCAGCGCCAGCTGTTCCCGGGCCTCGGTATTGATCACCACGTGGCGGATATTGGCCAGGTTGGGCGGAAAGGCCATGCGGATATAGTCCCCGATGGCATTGACCGAAAAGCGCACACGTTCCCAGAAAAAATCATGGTGATGGGCAATGGTGGGAATCTGGGTTTCGGCGATGGTTTCGGTAAGCGCCAGTCCCAGGGGCACATGCAGCGGTATGGTCAGAACATTTTCCGCCACCAGCATATCCAGTTCAAAGCGGCGGATAAAGTCGTGCAGCCGGGCTTTGAGTAACGAGCGCATCTCGTGGATGGCCCGGGTGACCGGCTGGCTGCGCCCGGTGCGGCCGAAAACTTGCTGGTTGATCGATTGGACCCGGGGGTTCTGAAAATGCGCCTCGGGGACCAGCAGGCTTTTTCCGGGTTCACGATTTATCTCCCCGGCGAACCAGAAACAGCGGTGCCCGTTTTGTTGCAGGACATCCGCCCATTTGCTGGATTCCAGCGAAACGCCGTCGGTTCCGGCAAAACGGGTGGAAACAAAGCCGATATTTTGGGTCATGATATTAACATTTACTGATGGTTGTTGATTGACTAACCTTCTATAAAAAAACATGGCGTTGGTGCACCAGGGTGTGCAGGCAAACGATAATCAGAAGCGGTGACACCCACACCGGGGGCAGGCCCAGCAGCATGCCCGCTAAAACAAAAATCTGCAATAAAAACCGTTTGATGCTGAGCATGGGAGCGCTTTATTTCGGGTACGCACCAAGCCGGTTGATGCCGCGTGGGCTTCCGGCTGGTGCGCATCCAGTGTGGACAGCTATGTTCAAAATGATCTTTGCTCGTGCGCCGCAGTCAGGCGCTTAGCGCGGTTTTAGCTCGAGGCCGTATCCTTGATTTCATCGGGCAACTCGCAGGTTTCGATGG
>JAOZSC010000038.1:403-2190 GCA_029939875.1 Desulfobacterales bacterium | reverse complement strand
TTTTAGCTCGAGGCCGTATCCTTGATTTCATCGGGCAACTCGCAGGTTTCGATGGCCTTGCGGGTTTCCACGTAATGGGCGGCGGCAAGGGCCGCGGTGCACCCGTCGCCGGCGGCCAGGACAATTTGTTTGGCGTATTTTTCTCTCAGATCACCGATAACGAATATGCCAGGATGGTTGGTTTCACACTTGTCGTCAGTAATCACGTAACCGTTGGCATTTATTTTGGTTCCGGCCGGAACCAGTTTGTTGTTGGGTTCGAAACCGATGAAAATAAAAACGCCGTCGGTAGCCTGTTCACGCTGCTCTCCGGTCTGGGTGTCTTTCAGCTCCACCGCACACACACCGCTGATATCGGCTTTGACGGCGGTGACCACCGAATTCCACAAAATTTCAACGTTGCACTCAGCCTTGATGCGCTGCTGCAATATCGCACCGGCGCGCAGTTCATCGCGGCGGTGGACAATATACAGCTGTTTGGCCAGTTTTGCCAGATACAGGGATTCCTCGACAGCCGCGTCACCGCCGCCGACGACCACCACGGTTTTGTCACGAAAGAAAAATCCATCGCAGACAGCGCAGTAGGAAACTCCCTGACCATAAAGTTCCTGTTCCCCGGGAACATTGAGTTTACGGGGATACCCGCCGGTGGCCAGGATGACTGCATGGGTGCGCAGCTGGTTGCCGTCGGCAAGTTTGATCGTGTGAAAATCCTGGCCGGGGGTCAGCTCGGTCACCTCGACCGCGCGGATCTCCAAGCCATATGACTGGGCATGCAAAGAAAATTTCATGGCCAGTTCGGCACCGCCGATGTGCTCTTCACCGGGCCAGTTCTCCACCGAATCGGAGTTGTTCACCTGCCCCCCCGGGGGGCCCATTTCAATGAGCAACGTTTTTAGTGCCGCCCGCATAGCATAAATGCCTGCGGTCAGTCCACCGGGTCCGCCTCCAATGATAATTAAATCGTACATTTCGGTTTCCGACATACTGCGCCTCCTTGTGGTTCATCCGTCCCGCAGCGACCGCAACCCCGGCCACACTCGGGGAATAAACGCGTAATAAACATAATTACCTAAAAAAAACAGCCAATTGTCCCCGGTGAAGAATCAGGGGGTGTGGTTGTCACTCCCTGACCGCTAAATATAATGACCGAATTTGAATCCGACAAGGCTTGACCCGATAATTTACACAAAAAAGATCAATTTTTATTTAAATTGAAATTCAGCGCGCTTCGTAGTACCCCATACCCAAAACGACAGTGAAAAATCACCGGGCATCAGCAAGCCCCTGTAAGGGGGCAAAAACAAAGGAAAGCGCATGTTTACCCTCGAATCCTTTTACAGCCGCTATGAAACCGAAACCACGCAACTGGCGGTAAACGAGCGCAGCTATAAAATTTTGCTGCCAAAATATCTTTCCGCATTTATCAACCCCCATGATGCCCTGCATGAATTTCCCCTGTGGGCTAAAATCTGGCCGTCCTCCTGGGTGCTGGCCAGTTATCTGGCCGAAATGCCCCCGCGGCCGGATAAAAAATTTCTGGAAGTCGGGGCCGGGGTGGGGATGGTGAGCATTGTCGCCACATGCTGCGGCCATGGCATGACCATGACCGAATACAATTCCGATGCGCTGCGGTTTGCCCGGGCCAATGCGATGCTCAACGGGTGTCCCCAGCTGCCCATGGTAAAGCTGGACTGGAGCCGTCCCGGGCTCAAAGGCCGCTTTGATTATATTGTGGGCTCGGAGGTGACCTATAAAAACGAAGATGTTGTCTCTCTCCTGACACT
>JAOZSC010000038.1:0-393 GCA_029939875.1 Desulfobacterales bacterium | reverse complement strand
ATGAATCCGACCGGCGAGGTGCTTCTGGCCGGAGAAATGCGACGCAGCAGCCGGGATTTTTTCAGGCAACTTGAAACGGTGTTTCAGGTTCGGGTGCACAAAAAAGTCCTGCGCAGCCCCGAAAAGGAAATCCGGATTTTCCTGTTCCGCCTGACGCTGAAACAGTGAGCGTCTGAGGTGGTCAAGACTCGTTTACCTGCCAGCCATATTATCCCGCAACACGACCAGCCTGATAGCACTTTTTGACAATTCAGTGCAACGTTCTTATTTTTATCATGTTTTAAGAAAACGCGATTATAAAAAAAAACAACCCGACACCAGCGCCGCAAGCGTCGAACCCCCGGAACCCGACGTATATTATCAATACGACGGGGGCCGATACACGGAAAGGGC
>JAOZSC010000412.1 GCA_029939875.1 Desulfobacterales bacterium | reverse complement strand
GCAACGGCTTCATCCAGCCGCTGGCCGGGCAGCGTTACCCAGCAGCGCAAATCCAGGGCCCCGTTTTCATTTAATCGTTGCCAGCTTTTGAGTGCCAAGGCCCCCTGTTGACCATCCATCAGGCGTAAATCGTGGAGCCCGGTGATTCCCATGGCATGCACCACGGCAAACCCGTTTTGCATGGTCATGGCGGTTTCTTTTTCACCGGGCACAGGCAGGATAGCTTTAACCCGGTCGATGGCCTGCTCCTTCAAGATACCGTTGGGTTTGCCCCTCGCATCACGCCCGATGACCCCATGGGGAGGGTCCGGCGTTTCGGCGGTAATACCGGCTTTTTCAAGCGCCATGGAATTGGCCACCGCCAGGTGCAGGTCGCAGCGCCACAAGAAAACCGGATGCCGTGGGGCGGCTGCATCCAGATCATCACGGCGGGGCATGCGATTTTCCGGCCATTGGGTCTCGTTGAAGCCCAGTCCCAGGATCCATTGACCGGGCTGTTTTTCGGCGGTCGCTGTTTTTACAGTCTGGATCAACTGGGGCAATGAGCGCAGGGCGGCCAGGTCGAGTTTTTGCCGTCCTAGGGTCCAGTCGCAGTAGTGAAAATGAACATCGGTAAATCCGGGCAGCACCAACCGTCCGCCCAGATCAATGCGGTGGGTGTGGCTGTCCGCCAGGCTGTTGACGGCGTCATTGCTGCCAACGGCCGTGAGGATACCGCCGGTCATAGCCGCCGCATCAGCCACTGGATTTTGCGGGTCCTGGGTCCGCAGAATTCCGTTGTTCAAAATAAGATCCGCCATTGGCTGCCTGTCGTTCATAGCAGAAATCCTTCCGGAAACGGGTCGTCGGTATCGATGACAAATTCATGTAGCCCGGTAATATAGGCGCTGCCTCGGATTTCGGTTTTCACCGCCTTCAAGTTGCCGACCCTGGTCTCACCCACGATGCGCCCTTCAAAAATTGTTCCCAGGGGGCTATAATTGGAAAACGATTGTCCCACCGACAGCTGTCTCCTGTGATGCAGCAGCGTTATTTTGGCTGCCGTTCCGGTTCCGCACGGGGAGCGATCCATGTGCGATTCACCGTAGATGACGATACTGGATCCTTGTTGGTGGGCATGCCCGCTGGAATCATAAAATTCGACCACATCGACGGTTTTGACTTCGGGTCTTGTGGGGTGTTGTACCGAAAGTTGCTGGTTGGCGGCGTCGATCAACGCCATGCCGGTTGCAATCAGTTTTGCGCTGTTGGCGGCCGTCAGCTGCATCTCGATCTGCTCGGCAGCCACCATGATAAAAAAGCCCCCGACGCATACGGTGTCGGTGTGGATGGACCCGAGTTGGGGCAGGGAAAGAATCTGGTCTGTCCGGTAGACAAACGAGGGTACCATCTCGATGGCCACGGATTGCACGTGGTTGTTTTGAATGTGAGCCACGGTTTGCATGGGACCCGAGGGCGTGTCCACCGTAATGGTCACCTCCTGCTGACCGGCGGCCAGCATACCGGCTTCGATCAGGGTGGTAACAGCTCCAATGGTGGCATGCCCGCAAAGAAACGGGTAACGGCGCGCATCCATGAAAATCAGGCCGAAGTCGGCTCCCTCGGTGACGGGTTCGGTCACCATTGCTGCCATTATTTCCCGGCTGCCGCAGGGCTCACGGGTGAGCCGCAGCCGGATGTGGTCTAAGCGGGTTTTAAAATGATCCCGCTTGGCCTTCATGGTCGCGCCCGGAATTGGGCCGACGCCGCCGACGATCAAGCGCGTCGGTTCTCCGGCGGTGTGAGAATCTATCGTAACCATACGTGATGGATAAATTTTCTTGAGAGCTTGAACCATACGCCTGTCGTCCATAGAATTATTCTCCGATAATTTGATGATCTGGCGTTTTCTATTGATGTAATGAGGCAGGCACAAAAACAATTCAGGTCTGCTTGACGACCTTAAGCAAACCACAGTGTCTGGGAGCGACATGAATTCGAATGGATGTACCCTTTCGCATAGGTCTCAATTTTGCAATACCAATGGCATGTACCATCGTGCCGCTTTCCAATTCCACAAAATAGCTGACCTCACCACCCATGTAACTGCGATCTTTGATGATGCCACTGAAAGAATTCATATCCGGCTCCGGAGATGGTGCATCCTGAGACGAAACTTTAAAATTTTGAGCCCTCACGACCAGTTCAACAGGCTCACCAGGGGCCCATTGGCCGGGGTGCACTATCCTGAATTGATTGCCGTCATTCAAATCGAGGCTGACCATGTCCCCTTGTATGCCCGAGACAACTGCGTTAAAAAAATTTGAGTGCCCGAGAAAATCCGCTACAAAATGGTTGTCGGGATAGTTATAAACCTGCTCAGGATTTCCTTCCTGTTGCTTGAGCCCGTCGTTCATAACCACAATTTTATCGGACATGGACAGGGCTTCGCGCTGGTCATGGGTCACGAAGACGGTTGTCACACCGAGTATCTGCTGAAGGTTGTCGATTTCTCTACGCATCTCCTCGCGAAGATTCTCATCTAACGCCGACAACGGTTCATCCATTAAAAGGACGTCGGGCTCGATCACGATGGATCGAGCCATGGCGATGCGCTGTTGCTGGCCGCCGGATAGTTGGGAGGGCATACGGTTTTCGACACCCGGGAGCCGTACCATTTCCAGCGCCTTTTTTACCTTTCCCTCTATTTCACTCTTCGCAACATCCCGATACTTCAAACCAAAGGCGACATTGTCAAAAATCGTCTTGTGGGGGAAAAGGGCATAGTTCTGGAATATCATCCCCAGGTTTCGTTTGTGGATGGGGATGTCGTTGACCCGCTTTCCTTTGATATAGATATCGCCTTCCGTCGGCGATTCCAGCCCGGAGATCATTCTTAAAATTGTCGTCTTGCCACAGCCTGATGGGCCTAGAAGCGTCACCAATGAACCTTCCTCGAAGTCAAGGTCCATCTTTTGGACTGCCACTACTTTGCCAAATCGTTTGAGGACCCCTTTTAGTTGAACTGCAGCGGGATTATTATGCTTTTCCACGGTATTGCCCTTTATGGTTTGTAAAAACATTTCGGGACACCGGTCGCCAGTAAAAGGCGACCGGTGAGTTTGATTTTAGGCACCCGCTTTGATGCGGTCCCATTTTTCGGCCCA
>JAOZSC010000411.1 GCA_029939875.1 Desulfobacterales bacterium | reverse complement strand
TTTGCTTTTAAGATTGACAAATGCCATCCGACAGACCTGAGCATTTAAATTTAGAAATAGTCAAGTATTTCCAATAGGTTGTGATTTAACCGGCTTACAGTGACAGGAGGGGCTCTAAAATCACTTTCAACTGTTCGACGGATTCAGACACCTTCAGTCGCAAAAAGCCCAGGGAGATATCATTGCCGAATATGGTAATCAGCAAAAATTCGGTGGTTATTTTATTGAAATGAATGTTTTCGGTTTCTCCTTTGTGGAAAAGAATCGAAAATTCATTCTCACCGATGATCTTGGCCATCGCACTGACAGCACCGAAATTGCCGGCCGCCAACGCGGCCAGCGAGTATATATCGTGCTGTTTTTCACCGTTATCCAGATTGGCAATGATATTGCCGGCCATGTCAATCAGGAAAACACAGCGCACGCCGTTTTCAATCAGGTCCTGTTTTAAAATATCTTCAATGCTGTCGAGCTGTTTTTGACCAAGCGTATAAGACAATTGCCCGCCTCCCTAATTTTCTTTGGTATCTGGATTTTTCAAGATTCAGGTGGTAACTATCCGTATCTGTTTTAATCAAAGAATTCCTCGCAGCTCTGCTGCGGGGTAAAAAGTGCGCGCGAAGCAAGCTCCCTTTTGAGTCCAGAGCTTGCTCTGGGGTCCATACTTTTGATTTTCGGCAGTTCGCGGCAAAACTTTAGTTTTTCTGCCAATCTGCTGCCTCCATATCAAATTTATCGGCACCGCGACGGCCCTGTCCGGCTACGCCCCGACCCATCCTGGCACCAAAGCCCGCCTCCGGAAAACATGCCCCAGCATAAACAACGCATGATTTTCAAAAAACAACGCTTATCCTTCTTAAATTACAAAATATTCGGCATTTTATCAAGCTAAATCTTTTATTCCGAATCTATTATGTCGGCGTCTGCCACACCTCCAAAACTCATATCGATCCGCAAATCCGCCCCACTGTTGACCGCTATTTTAGCATTCGGATATCGTTTTTTAAAAACGTGCAGCATGGCGGCATTTTCTCTCAGAACCGTGGCACAAAAACCAGTGTAATGGTTTTCCTTTGCGATCTTTTCGAGCATAACCAGCAAATGAGACGCCACCCCCTCCCCTTGAAAATCTTCTCTGACCACAAAGGCCACTTCCGCTTGCTCGTCAGATTCCTGTGCATAGGTGCCAATCGCCATGATTTCCTTGTGCCCGCCTTTTTGAATCAACCCGATAATTGACATGTTTTTATGATAATCCACACTGGCCCACTGTTTTTGCACCACCTCATGGGAAAACGTCCTCATTTTATAAAAAAACCGCATATAAATGGTTTTTTCCTGCAGGGAATAAAAAAAATTCCGATAGGCAAATTCATCCGAGGGAAGCAGGGGTCGGAACTCGACAATCTTGCCACTTTTCAATTTCACCGTATCTTTGTAACCTTCCAGAAACAAAAGGTCCTCGGTGGAAGGCGGCATCTGGTCTGCAAAAATGTAATGCCGTTTCTTGGCCACCTCAATGAGTTCTTCCCGAAATTTTGGATGAGCGATCTGGGCCAGTTCCATGACACGCTGGTAAATTCCCTTGCCCTGCAACTCGGCGATACCGTATTCGGTAATCACAAAATTAACATCTCCCCGGGTGGTGGCCACGCCGGCGCCTTCGCTGAGGTGGGGGACAATACGCGAAACCTTACCGTTGCTGGCGGTGGACGGCAGCGCAATAATTGAAAACCCTCCCCTGGACATGGAGCTGCCGCGCAAAAAATCGACCTGGTCGCCGATGCCACTGTAGAACAGGTACCCCATGGAATCCGAGCAGATCTGCCCGGTTAAATCCACCTCCAGTGCCGAGCTGATGGAAATCAGGTTGTCATTGCGGGCAATGACCGTCGGATCATTGACAAACTCCGAAGATCGGAAATAAAAGGCCGGATTGTTGTCCACATAACGGTAAATTTTTTCGGATCCCATGCACAGGGAGGTAACGACCCGACCCGGTAAAAGTGTTTTCTTTTTATTGGTGATGACCTTTTTTTCAAACAGGGGCAGCAGCCCGTCGGTAATCAACTGGGTGTGGATGCCCAGGTCATTTTTACCGTCCAGGTACTGCAAAACGGCATAGGGTAGATTGCCGAAGCCGATCTGCAGCGTGGCACCATCATCGACCAACTGGGACACGTAAAGTCCTATTCTGCGAGAAATTTCATTATCCTTGATCGTGGGCAGGGCTACTACCAGCGGTTCTTCGAACGGCACCAGCCAGTCAATATCTTCCACGTTGACAAAGCTGTCCCCCCAGGTTCGGGGCATGGCGGGATTTACCTGGGCGATGACAATGGTCGCATTTTCAACTGCCGAGCGAGTGATGTCTACCGACACCCCCAGGCTGCAGTAGCCGTATTTGTCCGGTGGGCTGACCTGGACCAGGGCGGTGTCCAACCCAATACGATGACTGGAGAACAACCGCGGGATCTGGGAAAGATAGGCCGGGATATAGTCGATTTTGCCCTCAAAGGCTGCCTTGCGCATGGTCTGGCTGATAAAAAACAGTTTTAACGAAAAACGGCGGTTAAAGGATTCATCATCCACAAACTGCGCCAGGGTCGAAGAGAGCATCTGGTAGACCATAATGTCCTGCAACTTTTCATCGCTGACCATGGCCCGGATGAGATGCTGGGGCTCCCCGCAACCCGTGCCAATAAAAACCCGGCTGCCCCTGACGATTTTGGAAACCGCCGGGGAGGCATCAACCACTTTGGACGCATATTGATGTTGCCAGTCCATTTTTTTCCTCCAGTTATCCAGTTTCTGTCATATTGTTTATATCAAATATTTTACCTAAAATCGAGAACTTAGTGAAAACTCCGCTCACAGTGCGGGAGGCATTAGCAAGCCCCCTTGAAGGGGCAAAAAGAAGTGCCTTGTGCACTAAAGTTGTGGCGTCGCTGTGCCCCGTCTTTTAATAAGTAGTTGATGCTGGCAGGATGGGAGACAAGGCACTTCTTTTATAGGAAAATGCACCGATAAAAAAATTCTTGATTTTATTTGAAAAAATGTAAAAATAGAATAATAAATAGGATCCGGTGCCATGAAACGTAAAATCCAGCTTTTAACGAAAAGTCAGTTTCCCTCCCATTCTTTTTTTG
>JAOZSC010000410.1 GCA_029939875.1 Desulfobacterales bacterium | reverse complement strand
ATGATATTTTCGGCCAGATCGTGCTCCCCGGAAGAAATAAAAATCGTGTTGCCGAAGATGGAATAGGTGCCGTCCTCATTTTTTACCGCCGAGGTGGTCAGCGCCCCCACGTCGGAGCCGGCCTCCGGCTCGGTGAGCAGCATGGTGCCGGTCCACTGACCGGTGTACATGTTTTTTAAAAACAGCTTTTTCAACTTGTCGGTGCCAAAGGTGTCCACCAGTTTGCCCGCACCGTGGGTCAAGCCGGGATACATCATGAAAGCAAAGTTGGCACCGTTGAGATAATCACTGGCGGCCAGCGCCACAGTGCGCGGCATGCCCTGTCCTCCCCAGTCAGGGTCTTCGATCATGGCCAGCCATTCCCCCTCTTTGTAAAGTTCCCAGGCCCGGTGGAAGGATTCGGGAACCGTCACCTGGCCGCCTTCAAAAACCACCCCTTGCCGATCTCCGTCAAGCTGGGTGGGCAGAATCTCCTTGATGGCCAGATTACGGGCCTCGGATATGATCAAATCCACTGTTTTTCTATTGAACTCAGCAAACTTTTCATGCCGGCTCAACTGGTCAATCTGCAACTGTTCGTGAAGAACAAAATCAACATCCCTTCGATCTGCAATTTGTTGTGCCATTTTTTACCTCTCCTTTTTATTAAAGTCCTCAGAGACCACAGATAGGGGCGAAAAAAATCAGGCCTCTTTTTTATCAACAACCCCGATGCCTCGAATAAAAAGATCCACCAGGGGATCCGCCATGGTAACCAGGTCATACTTGCCATCGGAGTGCAGCCAGGTGTTAATCACCTCATCGACGGCCCCGAGGATAAAGCGCTTGACAAGGCCCACGTAAAGATCCTTGCGAATACGTCCCTCCTGCTGGCCGGTCTCCACAATTTCTGCCACCAGGTCCTGGTACATTTGGGACATCTCCCGGATCTGTTCCTCCGCCAGGCGGCTGTATTGATGGGTTTCCACCTGGTAGACGATGGCCATGTCGCGGTCGCGCTGAAATTCGGCCAGATGCCGCCGAATCAGGTTGCGCAGCCTGTCAAGGCTGTTTCCGGCTTTGGCGACTTCGGCCCGGAAGCGATCGAACACCTGCCGCGTGCGATAGCTGAAAAATTGGACGATGATGTCATCTTTATTCTTGAAATAAAGATAGATGGTACCGTCGGCCACCCCGGCTTCCTTGGCGATCTCGGCCACGGTGGACTGGTAAAATCCATGGCGGGCGAATACCTTCACCGCTGCCTCCAGGATCAGGTGGTACTTGCTGTTTTTATCCTTTTGATTGATCGTAAGTTTCATGTACACCGCAATGTTAAAAATATGAATGAATATTCATTCATATTACAGACCTCGCATGCCCCTGTCAAGCCCTAATTTAAAAAAATCAGTTTAATGATATTTCATGCTTTTAGCTTTAATAACCGCATGTTATGGATTCTCAACAATTGTTGTGGTGTTACATTATTTTTTAGCTCCGGAATGAACGCATATTCATCTTTGGAAAAATTCGGGTCGGAAAGCAGAACTCAACAGAATCAGGAGAACCTGGATGGTTGACGGGTTTTTACAGGGTTAGCAGCGCCATGCACAGACAGACAACAGCGCCCATGGCGACCCAGTCCCGCCAATGAGCGGACAGTTCGGGATTAGTCCGGTTCTCGGTGAAACATCTGGCCTCCATGGCGGATGCCAGGTCGTCGGCGCGTTCAAAGGTGCGGCGCATGACGGGAAAGCCTATTTTGGCCAGCCGGTAGACCGGATTTTTCCGATTTTCAACCCCGCGGGCTTTTTGAGCCTCAGCGGTTTCCCGGGCCTGGTTTAATATCACCGGAATAAAGCGCAGGATCAGCCCCATCATGGTGGCAACTTTTTTTTCAGACACCAGGGGCACAGGTTTTAAAAACCACTGTACGGCAGCCCTGATTTCCGCAGGCCGGGTAGTGGCCACGAAGGCTAAGCCGAGAAGCACGACAAAAGCCAGTCGCCAGCAAACCAGGGCGGCGGTGGTCAAGCCAGGCAAAGAAATTGTAATCATCCAAATAGTTATGGCCGGCGAGCCGCCGGTGGACAATACACGGGCGGCAAACACCATGGCCAATAAAATCAAAAAATAACGCAGCTCCCGCCATGCTGATTTCCACTGGATCCGGCAGAAAAAAAGACTTCCGGCCAGCACCAGAGTTAAAACGGCCAGTCCGTCAAAGTGAGCATTTATACTTGCCAGGCTGAGCCCAATGAGAAACAAAATTTTAAACCTCGCATCCAGGCGATGCAGCAGGGAAGTCCCGACGACAAACCCGAATGGCGTCAGCTCAGCCACGACGCCACCTCTTGGCCCAGACGCATGGCGCATGGCTGCCGCACACCAAAATTTTCGACTTCCGTCATTACTTCAGCAGGGGTTCCATCATGGACAACCCGGCCACGGTGCATCAAAATCAATCGATTGGCATGGGCGATAATTTTTTCCAGATCATGGGTGGAAACCACAATGGTATGGCCGCAGCGGTGCAACTTAAGGATGTTCTGCAGCACTTGCTGGACACCCGGATAATCCAGGCTTGAGAAAGGCTCGTCAAAAACGATCACCCGCGGCTGCATGGCGAGAATACCGGCGATGGCCAACCGGCGTTTTTCACCTCCCGAAAGCAGGTGTGGCCGCTGGTCGCGAATTTTCGCCAGACCGACAGTCTTTAGGGCCTGTGCCACCCGGATATCGATCTCGTTGTGGTCCAAGCGCAGGTTTTGCGGCCCGAAAGCGACATCCTCGTAAACCGTTTCCCCAACGATCTGGCTGTCAGCATCCTGAAACACCATGCCGACCAGCCGCCGGGCTCGAGCCGGGTCCTGCGCCACGGAAACCCCGGCCAGGCGCACGCAACCTTCGGTGGGCAGCAGCAGCCCGTTTAAATGCCGCAGCAGGGTGGTTTTCCCCGAACCGTTCGGCCCCGCGACAACCACGAAAGAACCCCGCCTTATGTTCAGGTGGATGCCATCAAGGCCGACGGTTCCGTCGGCAAATCGATGGCAGAGGTTTTCAATTTCGATAATATTCATCTTTTTACCACCGGCCTCAGGGCACGGACAATCGCAGCAGCAGCGGCAATTTTCAGCCCATCGCCCAGGACAAACGGATACAGACCCACGGCCA
>JAOZSC010000409.1 GCA_029939875.1 Desulfobacterales bacterium | reverse complement strand
GGCACGCTGTTTTTTTCAATCTTTGCGGCTGTCACCGGCGTCGGGATCGTGGTCCCCCTGCTGCCGATTTATGCCCGTGACCTGGGCGCATCCGGGATTTACATCGGGCTTATATTCGGCTCCTTTTCTCTTTCCAGGACCTTTTTTTTACCCTACTTCGGACGGCAGTCAGACCTGAAAGGACGCAAGCCATACATTCTTCCGGGCTTTTTTGCCTATGCCCTGATCTCGGTAGCGTTTATTTATTCCACGACGGTCAACAGCCTGATTGTTATCCGCTTTTTTCACGGAATCGCCTCGGCCATGCTGATGCCGGTCATCCAGGCCTATATCGGGGATATCACCCCCAAGGGCCGGGAGGGTATCACCATGGGGCTGTTCAACATGTCCATGTTTCTGGGATTGAGCCTGGGACCGTTAATGGGTGGAATCATAAACGACCAGCTCGGTCTGCAGGCCTCATTTCTATGCATGGGGGTGCTGGCCTTCATCGGCTTTTGTCTCAGCCTCTGGTTGCTGCCCCCGACATCATCAGAGCGGATCCCCGGCTACCGCAACAGTCCCGTTTCATGGCGTATCCTGCTTGGCGACCGGCACCTGACGGCACTGTTGGTCTTCAGGTTCGCCTATGTGGTCTGCATTGGCATCATATGGGGGTTTATCCCCCTGTTCGCCGATCAGCAATTTGGCGCTTCCAGTTCGCAGATCGGGGTGTTGATTATGCTGGGCGTCATGATCAGCGGCCTTTTTCACGTACCCATGGGATATCTGGCCGACCGGACCAGCAAAAAAATGATGGTGATCACCGGGGGACTGATTGTCAGCTATGCCATCTTTTCTTTTAAATGGGCGGGTCAGCTGCAGGACCTGGTGGTTGCCACAATCTTTTTTGGACTCGGCGGGGGCATTTCCATGCCGGCCTTGATGGCTCTGGCAGTTTTAAAAGGCAGCCGAATCCGGGCCATGGGAAGCGTCATGGCGCTGATGACGGTCGCTCACAGCCTGGGAATGCTGGCCGGTTCCTTTCTGGGGGGGGTAATGATGGATTTGTTTCAACTGCGCTGGGCGTTTCCCACAGGCGCGGCGGTGATGGTGGCCTGCACGGCATGGTTTCTGGTGGGCACCGTTTTCGGCAAGCCACCCATTCGCCGGGCATGAGCCTTTGACCGGCAGTCTTGTTTTTACCAAAAAGCAATTATATTTTACAAACGTATCGGTGCCGTCCACTATTCGTGGATAGACGCTGATTGAATAACTTGACATTAATAATCCGACGGTATCTGAAATTGACATCCACTAAACCTGCATTACATTAAAAACAAAATTATAGCCGATTTTACGAGACCGTCAGGTTATCCTTAAATTAACAGAATTGATCATCGTTTTCATGGCTTACTGAAATAAAATGAGCACCAAACGGGACTATTACGAAATTTTAAGTGTCAGCCGCAGCGCCACTGACGACGAGTTGAAAGCGTCCTACCGCAAACTCGCCCTGAAATACCACCCGGACCGAAACCCTAACGATAAGGCTGCTGAAGAACATTTTAAGGAGGCGGCCGAAGCCTATGAGGTTCTGCACGACCCCCAAAAACGAGCTGTATATGATCAATATGGCCACGCTGGCCTTGAAGGCACCGGATTTTCAGGCTTCGGCGGTTTTGAAGACATTTTTTCCAGTTTCGGGGACATCTTTGAGGATTTCTTCGGGTTCGGAAACCGCCGACGCTCCAAAAGCAGGGCCCAGCGCGGTGCCGACCTGCGCTATGACCTGACCTTAAGCTTCATGGAAGCCGCTTTTGGCACTGAAACGGAAATCACTGTTGAAAAAATGGAATTCTGCCCGGAATGCAACGGCAGCCGCTGCGAGCCGGGAACGAGCCCGGAAATCTGTCGGCATTGCGGAGGCGCCGGGCAGGTTTCACGCAGCCAGGGGTTTTTCACCGTGCGAACCACCTGTCCGGTCTGTCGCGGTAACGGCCAGTCTATACCCCATCCCTGTTCGAACTGCCGGGGAGAAGGCCAGGTAAGAATCTCAAAAAAAGTTTCGGTAAAAATCCCCGCCGGGGTGGATAACGGATCCCGGCTCCGGCTGACCGGCGAAGGGCAATCGGGTGCCCAGGGGGGACCTCCCGGGGATCTGTATGTTTTTATCTATGTGGAACCACACGATTTTTTCCAGCGTCATGACACTGATATCATCTGTAAAATCCCGATTTCATTTGTCCAGGCAACCCTCGGTGACACCATCAGCGTGCCAACGCTCAACGGCAATAAAAAGCTGCCCATTCCCAAGGGAACCCAACCCGGCCATGTGTTTCACCTTCACGGGGAGGGGATTGCGTCCTTGCGAACCGGCAAACGCGGTGATGAAATCATCCAGGTCGATGTTCGAACACCCACCCACCTGACGAAAAAGCAGGAAGCGCTGCTCAAAGAATTCGCCGAGCTGGAGTCCGGAAAACTTTCCACCAAAATAAAAAATATCCTCAAGGGAGGCACCGCAAACGTGGCCGGACAGTCCGCCGGGAATTAAAACATGTATGAACTCAAAGTCCTCACGCGCTTTGCCGCCGCCCACCGGCTCACCATGGTGGGCACAAAATGTGAAAACCTGCACGGGCACAACTGGAAGATCGAAGTACGCGTCATGGGGGAAAAACTGGACGAAGCCGGGGTGCTGGTGGATTTTGGCGTCATCAAAAAGTACGTGGCGCAAATCATGTCCAGCCTGGATCACAAATATCTAAACGAGCTTGAATATTTTCAACAGTGCCAGCCGTCTTCTGAAAATATCGCGTATCTTATCGCCACCGCGCTGCAGGAAAAAATCGACACCCCGGGCATAACGGTCAGCAGGGTCAGCGCCTGGGAGTCCGATGATGCCGCCGCAACCTACATAATCCCCAACGGTGCATAAACCTCAGTGTTGCATAAACAACATAGAGTACCTAAATTTTCAGTTCCTTCCAACGCTGCATCAATTCATCCCGCGTAACGATGGTGCTTACATCCTGCACATGTTCACGGATATTGTCGACCCCGCCTTCCTGCCGGTCCATCAGGATAACGGCCTTGACAACCTGAAGGCCCTCCGAACGCGCCCGCTCGACGGCCTTGATGGTGGACCCGCCGGTGGTGGCCACATCATCAATAATGGCCACCCGCTG
>JAOZSC010000408.1 GCA_029939875.1 Desulfobacterales bacterium | reverse complement strand
AATGATCAATTAGGATTAAAGTTTCCAGTCAGTATGCCGATCTATTAGACGTGGTTTTTTTTTCGGACCGGGCCCGGCGCTTTTTTTCAAGCCGCAGGACCTCAAATCGGCCACCGGCAGGATAGCCCTATAACCTGCTAAAACAACGGGTTTTTTCCGGATCCGAGAGATTCCGGATAACCTCACCATTTCACATAGATGGAAGCAGAGGCCATGAAAAAATCAAGATCGGAAAACCGATCGACAGAAAAGTCCGGGATCAACGCACCGCCCGAAGGAACATTCGACCGTCGGGCCACCGAGTTGACCGACCTGTTGGGCGCCTGTCGTGAACTTAGCGACATCCTCAATCCACAGGAACTGTATGCAGCCTTTGCCGGTATTTTAAGAGATAAATTCGGGGTTCTAAAGCTGGGTCTTTTCGTTTATGACCAGCAGTACGCAGCATTTGAACTGGTTTTCAGCCATGGCCTCGGAAAATTGAATTATAAGTTCAAAAGCGATGAAGAAGATTTGTGGCGAACCCTGTTAAAGGGTACTCCTTTTGCCGTTGTGGATCGTTACGGTGAACCTCTTTTTCCCAGTTTTCTGGAAAAGCAGGACTTAAAGGTACTGCCTTCCGAGCTGTGGATTCCTCTGGTCATGCGCGGGGAGGTCATCGGAATTTTAACCATGGGGACAAAAGCCGGCCGACAACCTTTTGATGACTTTGACCTGTATTTTTTGCAGCAGATCGGAGCCCAGGCGGCGGTTTCCATAAACACCTGCCGGCTGTATGAACGGCGGCGAAAAGAAAAAGAAGATCTGGACAAAACCTTGCAGAACCTGTCATTGCTGTATGACATCGGCAAGGCCATGAACTTTATCAGCGACCTGAAAAAGCTTCTCCAGTTCATCCTCAACCAGGCCATTGACATCACTTCGGCCGAGAAGGGCTCAATCATGCTGTATGATCCGGAAGCCGATCGGCTGAACATCCGCGTTCTGGCAGGGCTTAAGGATACCGACTACCAGGAAAAGGTCAACAGCAACGAAATCGAATGTCGCAGTTTCCGGCCGGGCGAAGGAATTGCCGGGCAGGTTTTTTTAAGCGGCAACCCCATGATCGTTAACAATATCCGGGAAGATGAAGTTTTTATCGATTCGGAAACCTCCTTTGTACGATCCATTGCCTGCATCCCCATGGTGGTGTACTCTGATGTGATCGGCGTCATCAACGTGACCAATAAAAAAGGTGTCCAGGGGTTCAGCGACGAGGATGTCAAAATGCTCAAAGCCGTTGCCGATCAGGCAGCAGTGGCAATCAACAAAGCGCAGCTGTGGGATCTTGCGGTTACCGATTCGTTGACCGGTCTTTACGTGCGTCGCTACTTCATGGTCAAACTGCAGGAGGAAATTCACCGGGCAGACCGTTATAATAAAATTTTTTCCGTCATTATGGTGGATCTGGACAGATTCAAAAATATTAATGACACCTACGGTCACGATGCCGGAGACCGGGCGCTGAAAGCCATCAGTCAATTTCTCCAAAAAAACATCCGGGATGTGGACGCCATTGCTCGCTACGGGGGAGAAGAATTTGTCATGCTGATACCGGATGCTGATAAGGATGCTGCGCTGTGCCTGGCCGAACGGCTGCGCGATGGGCTTTCCCGGACCCGGGTGGGCGAGCTGCCGCAAATTACCATCAGCTTGGGTGTTGCCTCCTATCCCGCCGATGGCACCGACATTGAAGAGCTGATCAAAAAGGCAGACGCCGCCATGTATGCCGCCAAACAGGCCGGCCGGAACAAAGCGGTTAAATATTCCGAGGATATCAAACTGACAAGGGAATACAGCTGCCCTCCGCAAGAAAGCCGGGTCGTGCTTTAAGCCTTCATTTTTTTGATGCAAGCCTTACGATTGTGCTTGTGTCCACCCCCCGAACTTGATATTGGGTATCCATCTGTTCATTGCAACTACCGCAGAAAACAACACATTCCGAATTTCCGGTTTACCCGGGCTAAAGGAGGGCTTATGGCTGACATATTGGACGTGATAAAAGACAGGGACCCGCAGGAGCGAGAATTTCACCAGGCCGTCAGCGAAGTGATGGAATCGGTCAAACCGGTATTGGATCAGAACCCGATTTACCGTCAGGCCAAAATTCCGGAGCGGCTTGTGGAGCCCGAGCGGGTGATCATGTTCCGGATACCCTGGTCGGACGAGCAGGGAAATGTTCAGGTCAACCGTGGGTTTCGCATCGGAATGAACAGCGCCATTGGACCTTACAAAGGCGGGCTGCGCTTTCACCCTTCGGTGAACCTGGGCATTTTGAAATTTCTGGCCTTTGAGCAGGTGTTTAAAAATGCCCTGACCACCTTGCCCATGGGCGGCGGCAAAGGCGGTTCGGACTTTGACCCCAAGGGCAAGTCCGACAACGAGGTGATGCGTTTTTGTCAGAGCTTTATGAGTGAGTTATTTCGTCACATCGGTCCGAATACGGATGTGCCCGCCGGGGATATCGGCGTCGGGGCGCGTGAGATCGGTTACCTGTTCGGGATGTATAAGAAGCTGCGCAACGAATTTACAGGGGTGTTGACCGGCAAAGGGCTCAACTGGGGGGGCAGTCTGATCCGCCCGGAGGCCACCGGTTATGGCTCTGTTTATTTTGCAGCCGAGATGCTGGCCACGCGCAACGAGACGCTGGAGGGCAAGACGTGCCTGGTTTCCGGATCGGGCAACGTGGCGCAGTTTACCGTGGAAAAGCTCATCGAACTGGGGGCCAGCGTGGTGACCATGTCGGATTCTTCCGGCTATATTTATGATGAAAGCGGCATGGACACGCAAAAGCTGGCCTATGTAAAAATGCTTAAAAACGTGCGCCGGGGAAGAATCAAGGAATATGTCGATAAATTCAGCTCGGCGGTTTACAGCGCGGTTGATCCGGGGCTGGATCACAACCCGCTCTGGAGCCACAAGGCCGACTGTGCCTTTCCCAGCGCCACGCAGAATGAAATTAACGCCGAAGATGCGCAGAATTTGATTGACAACGGCATCACGATGGTCTGCGAAGGGGCCAACATGCCCACCATGCCCGACGGTATCCACGTTTTTAAGGGGCATAAAATTTTGTACGGACCGGGCAAGGCCGCCAACGCGGGAGGGGTATCGGTTTCCGGTCTGGAGATGACCCA
>JAOZSC010000407.1 GCA_029939875.1 Desulfobacterales bacterium | reverse complement strand
GTGACGGACGACACCATTTTTGCGCCGGTGGGCACCGGTACCTATTACGACGGCAGCGCCAATTTGCGGCTGATCAATGAAACCTTTTTCACGGATTTTCTGTATTTTGAAGCGGACTACGAATTGCTCTGGGTCGGAGGAGACTCCATCCGCAAACAAAAGCAATTGGAAAGCCTGCTTCCGGCTCTTAAACGCAGGACCTTTTTGCCGGGCACACCACTGAATGACGATCGCCGCTTTTTGGATCTTACCGACACCATAAAGGAAGAAGACAGCTGGTTTTTGTTACAACGGCTGGACCGCCTGTTTGTGGACATCAACGGCCAGTGGGGAGCGGTGCGGATCGGACGGCAGGCCGTCACCTGGGGCGGCGGATTTGTATTCAACCCCATGGATCTGTTTAACCCTTTTGCCCCCACGGCCATTGACCGCGACTACAAGATCGGTGATGACATGGTCAACGTCCAGCTTCAAATACCCAATATCGGCAATTTCCAGGGCCTTTACGTGGCCCGTCGAAATCCGGAAAATCACGAAATTCAGTCGAATCAAAATTCGGCGGCTGGCAAACTGCATTTTTCCGCCGGCAACACCGAATTTGATCTCATGGGGGCCAGGCACTACAAGGATGAAGTGGCCGGCATCGGCAGCACGGGTTACCTGGGCAACACCGCCTGGCGCCTGGACGGCACCTGGACCTTTCGCCATGACGGCGACAACTATCTTTCCATAGTCGCCAACATGGACTATTCCTGGGTGTGGTTCGGAAAAAACATCTACGGTTTTATCGAATATTATTTCAACGGCCTGGGGGAAAACGACTACGGCAAAGCCCTAACGGATCCTGCCATTTTTGAACGCTTGGCCCGGGGCGAGCTGTTTGTGCTAGGCCGCAATTACCTGAGCGGGCACCTGGAAATTGAACTGCATCCGCTGCTCAAGGTCTCTTTGACTGCCATCAACAACCTCAAGGACCCTTCAGGGGTCCTGCAGCCCTATGCCACCTGGGACATCACCCAGAACCTGCAACTGACCGGCGGCCTGAATTTTTATTGGGGAGACCGGGGCAGCGAGTATGGCGGATTCACCCTGCCCGGTACCGACATCCGTAGCAAAACGCCGGACAGTGCCTATCTATGGCTGATTTATTATTTCTGAAAAAAGCCTGCTATCTTGATCGATCCAATTCCGTTGCCAGCTTTTCTTTTTAATGCGCATAGATGACTAATGGTTTGAGTTATATCCCATCACTATGCATAAATCGATGCCGACGCGATCGCACACTTGAATTGTCAGTAGTTGAAACCAGGCTGCCGGTTGAATTAAATTTGACAGAAAGTAATAATTACGGTATTATGTATAAAATATCTACTCATAAAGAGGTTTATTTTGGATAACCTATTATCGGGAATTATTGCATCGAAAACTCGTATCAAGCTGTTGATGCGTTTCTTTTTTAATCCGGGAACACGGGCTTATCTGCGCGAACTGGCAAAGGAATTTGATGTTTCGACAAACGCCGTGCGGGAAGAACTCAACCAATTGACAAAAACCAACCTGCTGAAATCAGAACGAAGCGGACGCAATGTGTATTACCAGGCCAACACGGACCACGCCCTTTTTCCAGAGCTCAAGTCCATGGTCAGCAAAGTTATGGGCATTGATCAGGTCATTGATGGTATTGTCAACCGACTCGGTGAGTTGGAACGGGTTTATCTGATAGATAACTATGCTGAGGGGAAAGATACGGGCATTATCGATATTTTACTTGTGGGCGATATTGACCAATACCACTTAAATGATTTGAGCAGAAAAACTGAACGTTACATCAAGCGAAAGATACGTTCTCTCGTCTTGACCCGGGAGGAATTTGGCGATTTCCTGGAGGAGCTTGAAAACCGACCCCATTTGCTCATCTGGGAGCCCCCATCGTTCTGATCCGATGCATTCAAAAGGGTTGTCAGGCAAAAATATATAACATTACCATTAATTAATGCTCTTACGAATTATTAAGAATTTTTATTTAACTCCGGGGTTTAATAGGTTTTTAGCCAATACATCCTGGTTAATGGCTGAAAAGATCATCCGAATGGGGATATCACTATTTGTCGGGGTCTACGTCGCGCGTTATCTCGGTCCTGAGCGATTCGGGCTTTTAAGTTACGCCATCAGCTTTGTCTGGCTTTTTTCCGCGCTTGCAACTTTGGGCTTGGACGGCATTGTGGTCCGCAACCTGGTTCAGAATATCAAGGACAGGGATCGGCTTCTCGGAACCGCTTTCGCTCTCAAACTGGCGGGAGGCATCATGCTTTTCGGATGTGTTTCCTTTGTCATGCAGTTTACATCCAGCGATACCGATACAAAGTTGCTGATCCTGATCATTGCCGGAGGCATGCTGCTCCAGTCATTTCAGGTCGTAGATTTCTATTTTCAATCCCAGGTGTTGGGCCGTCTATCTTCCATTGCCGGTCTCTGTGCTCTTTTATTGTCCTCCCTGACAAGGCTGTTTCTTATTTTTTCCCAAGCCTCTTTGATCTGGTTTGCCATTGCAACTGTTCTGGAAACGGGTGTTCTTGGCCTGGTTCTGATTTTTTTCTATCTCAAAGAAAAGGTTCAGATTTCCAGGTGGCGTTTTGAGTGGGGCATGGCCGGCGCATTGCTGCGAGACTCCTGGACCCTTATTTTGTCCGGCTTCCTGATCATTATATATATGCGTATCGATCAGATCATGATCAAGGAGATATTGGGTAGCGCGGCTGTGGGAACGTATGCGGCAGCAGTTCGTCTCTCGGAAGCGTGGTATTTCATTCCTATGGTCGTTTGCACATCTATTTTTCCTGCGATACTGAACGCAAAGAAAAAGGATGAAAAATTTTATAACGACCGCCTGCAAAAGCTATACAATTTAATGACCTGGATGGGAATCGCCATTGCCCTCCCAACGACTTTTATATCAAACTGGATAATCACATGGCTATACGGGAATGCCTATGCGGGAGCCGGCAGTGTGCTGAAAATCCACATCTGGGCCGGGGTGTTTGTGTTTCTGGGTGTTGCGAGCAGTAAGTACTTTCTCGCCGAAAATTTACAAAAATTTATCATGCTTTTCTGTTTGGCAGGTGGAATTTCGAATGTCGTATTGAATGCTTTGCTGTTGCCCAGGTATGGAATTGTCGGTGCTG
>JAOZSC010000406.1 GCA_029939875.1 Desulfobacterales bacterium | reverse complement strand
TCCGGCAAATCCTCGGGCGGGGATAAACCCCGCCCCTACCCTCTGGGTAAAACTCTGTTTGTGATGGCGCGGATAACGCTCCTACCCTCTGGGCGAAATTATGTTTGTAGTGGCGGGGTTTATCCCCGCCTTCAAGGTGCTTAATTATCTCAATTGTCTATTTAACTTATACAACCTAATCAACTTATTTAACTTAAAAAATTTAATTAACCATTAAACCAGTTATAAGGAGGATTCACCATGAAAGAAGTTGTTATTGCCGGTTATTTGAGAACTGCCCAATCACGCTCGCGACCCAGGGATCCGGCCCGGGACTGGTTTTGCAAGATGAGGGCCGATGAGCTTCTGGCCAGGGTGCTGCCTGAAGTGATTAAAAAAACAGGCATCGATGCCAAAGAAATCGATGATTTCCTGGTGGGCTGCGCCACCGGCGTCGGCGAGCAGTGGGCTTATGGCGGGCGGTCGCCGATATTCATGGCCAATCTGCCGGAAACCATTCCAGCCAAATTCGTGGACCAGCAATGCGGCTCGGCCCTGGCCGGTATCCAGATCGGGTTTATGGAAATCGCTCAGGAATTTGCGGATATCGTACTGGTGGGCGGAATGGAACATATGACCCGTGTCCCCATGGGAATGACCACCACTGACAGGGGGCTCGTCGCCCCGAGTCTGTCTCTTTTCATGGATGCTAAATATCAGCACTGGGATATGATGACGACCATGAACATGGGGCTGACGGCTGAAAAACTTTTTGCCCAGACCGATTTTACCCGGGAAGACCTGGATAAATGGGGCGCGCGATCCCATCAACTGGCCAGCAAGGCCCGGGAAGAAGGTTTTTTTAAAGACGAAATTTTTCCCATCGAAGCCGAGCAAAACGATGGAACGGTGATGACAGTTGACAGGGACCAGGCCGTTCGCGATGATGCGACCGTTGAAGGCATGGCCGCACTGAAGCCGGTTTTCAAAAAAGACGGCGTGATCACACCGGGAAACTCTTCACCACTCAATGCCGCCGCCACCTCCATGGTGCTGATGTCAAAAGATACCGCTAAAAGCAAAGGGATCAAACCCCTGGCCACCATTCGCTCCATCGGCTTTGCCGGGGTGGACCCCACCATCATGGGTGCCGGCCCGGTGCCGGCCAGCCGTATGGCCCTGGAAAAGATCGGGCTCAAGGCGGCGGATATTGATTTTTGGGAAATCAACGAGGCTTTTTGCATTGTCGCCTTGAACTGTATCAAAGAGCTTGGTATTGATCCGGACCGGGTCAACGTCATGGGCGGTGGGGTGGCCATCGGGCATCCGCTGGGAGCCACCGGTATCCGACTGACGGGAACCCTGGCACGCATTCTCAATCAAAAAGGCGGGCGCTACGGCTGTGCCAATGCCTGTGTAGGCGGTGGCCAGGGGGTAGCCATCATTATCGAGAAAGAAAAATACGACCTTTAATCCGTCGGAGGCGGACAAGGGTTTAATTCCCCGCCCCTTGGGGCGATTATAAATATTCCGATTGATACCCTGTTGCTTGCAGCGAGGTAGTTCATTATTTTCTGCCTGGTTGGAAAATAAATACCGGCGCGGATAGTTTACCTTAATGATTCAATCAAGAAAATGCGTATTTTAAGGGGCAGAAAATATGTTTGAGCCATTTCATGAGGTTGTAAACAATATTTCCAGGACCATCGGAAAATACGAATCCGAACTGTCCCGTCCGGTGATCGGGGTGATGCCGGCCTATTTTCCATTGGAATTGATCTGGGCGGCCGGGGCATACCCGGTTCAGCTGTGGGGCAACAACCTGCCGCTTGAAAATTCAGATGCCTATTTGCAGTCCTACTGCTGTTCGGTGGCCCGTTCGGTACTTGAACTGGAACTGATCGGCGGCGCAAAAATGGTGACCGGCTATGCCTTTACGTCTCTTTGCGATACCCTGATAAACCTGCGGGAAATCTACCGCCGACTGTTTGACAAACCCACGCTGGAATTGTCGATTCCGATTACCCAGACCGTCCAGGCGCGCAAAGCTTATCTTTCCAGCGTTGTTGAAACTGTCCTTGAAGGGCTGGAAAAAATTACCGGCACCGCAGTTTCGCCGCAATCCCTTACCGAGGCTGCGCGGCTATACGGGCGCACCCGGGCATTGCAAAGACAGCTGTATCAGATCCGACGTGAAAAAACGGGGCTGGTAAAAAATTACGATTTTTACACCGCCATCAAAGCCGGTTTTTTTCTGCCTGCCGGGGTCTATCAGCAGATGCTGGAAACGCTGGTGGCCGATCTGGAAAAAATGCCGGCACCTGGCGGCAAACGGGTTAAGCTGTTTGTTTCCGGCATGATTTTTGATCCCCTTGAGGTTTATCGTATATTTGATGAACTGGCAGTGGACATCGTTGATGATGATTTTGCCAACGGGTGGCGGACAGTTTCCAAGGCGGATCTAAAAGTCGACAACCTGGTGGACGGCATTGCGGACTATCTTTTCAATCCGGCTCCTTGCTGCTGCCTGTATAATCCCGATAACGACCGTCATACCTATCTTTTAAAGCAGGTAAAAGACTGCGGGGCGGACGGGGTTCTGTTCTGGTATGTTAAATTCTGCGAACCGGATGCCTTTGACCGCCCGCAGCTGTCAAACCATCTCAAGCAGCAGGGATTTCCCGTCTCCACTGTTGACGTGGAACTTTCCATGAGCAATTTCGAGGCCCTGAAGACGAGAATCAGCGCTTTTTGTGAAATATTGGAAGGACACGGATGAACACTGCCTTTGCCCGTTTGGTAAAAGAAAATTTGTAGTGGCGGGATTTATCCCCGCCTGCAAGAAGCAGCATAAGGCCTGATCTTTGTGATTTCATTTACTTTGCCACGGACCACAAACAATCAACAACGGACTATTGTGCGATTGGCGCTCAATCGAAATTCAGTTTAAAGATTCAAGCAACATTAAAAAATTCGTGGAGAACTGTGCCCATGACCCAGTTTGCGGCCTTTAAGAAAATGAAAGAGTTGATGACCGCTTATTACATCGAGGCCAAGACTACCAGGGAAAAACCGATTGCCTGGGTCACCAGCGGGGCGCCGGTGGAATTTTTATATGCCATGAACGTGCTGCCGGTATACCCGGAAAATTATGCCGCCATGTGTGCGGCCGGACACCAGTCGGTGGAACTGATGGAGGCTGCTGAAGCCGAGGGATTTTCCCAGGATA
>JAOZSC010000405.1 GCA_029939875.1 Desulfobacterales bacterium | reverse complement strand
CCTGCTTTTTTGTGAGCCATGATCAAACTCCTATGATAAATTTAGATCCGTATTTTCAGAGGGTTTTGAGCTCCCGGCTTTAATACGGTCGATCTGCACCGCCGTAAATTGCTGGCGATGGCCATTTTTGCGGCGGTATCGTTTGCGCCGCTTGTATTTGAAAACAAGAATTTTTTTGGCCTTGCCCTGTTCCACAATATGGCCTTCAACCGAAATCCCATCTATAACCGGTTGGCCGATATTGACGTCATTTCCGTCCGAAAACATCAAGATCTGGTCAAAGGTTACGGCACTGCCCACATCACCGGGGATTTTTTCAAAACGTAAAACCTGACCTTCCTGGACTTTGTATTGTTTTCCGCCTGTATGAACTACCGCGTACATTGCATCGGCCTCCTGTCATCTGTATTTTAGTACTAGGTTCTCAAAATCAGCAAATATTAATCTTTTCAGCTAATTTGTCAAGAAAAACTTTCTTGAATTTTGATCATAAATGAACATATTATCATTTTACCTGTATGGTGAAATCGAAAAACCACCTGTTTCCCATTTTTTACGATCAACATGTTGGAGGCGCTATTGAGCTCAACACTGCTCTATCAGCTGGTTCACTGGGACATGGCCTCCCATAAAACGAAAGAAAAGCATCTTCTGGCAGAAGAACCCCTTTCAATCCGGGTTCAGGGCAATCCCTATTCCGTGGTGATGCGCACCCCCGGAGATGAAATCGCCCTGGTGGCCGGATTCTGTCTGACCGAAGGCATTATTGACAGCACCGATGATTATACCGCCATGGGCTTTTGCGACGGTGAAGATACCAATGTGGTCGCCGTGACGCTGCACCCCTCGCGCCGGGAAAAAATACCCCAGATCCTCGATCGACGAAGTTTTATCAGCCAGACCAGCTGCGGCCTGTGCGGCAAGGAGATCGTCAATGATCTTTTCCAGACAATTCAACCCCTGGAAGATGGTGTGCACATAGACCTCAAGACAGCCGTGGCCTGCCTTGAAAAAATCGACCGGCACCAACCCTTGCGCCGGCAGACCCGGGCCGCCCACGCGGCGGCGCTGTACAGCATTGACTGTGATTTTTTAGCAGCTGCCGAAGATGTCGGCCGGCACAACGCCCTGGACAAGGTCATCGGCAAGGTTTTTCTGGATGGCAAGCTGGATCAGGCCATGATCCTGACCCTTTCTTCGCGCATCAGCTATGAGCTGGTTCAAAAAGCCGCCCGCGCCCGCGTCCCGATTATTCTGGCCATATCGCGTCCCACCGCCCTGGCCGTACAGCTGGCGGAAAAACTCAATATCACCCTCGCAACCCTGGCCGATGGGCCCGGGTTGTATGTTTTTTGCAACCCCCAACGGCTGATGCCGACGCCTTAAGCCGCAATGAATAGTGGCCCCGCACCACTTGTCCAGCCACATACCGCGATTGCATCAATGTCTGCGTCCGTGTCAGCGCTTAATTGCAACCTGATTGTCTTTGTAAGCCCGCTTCGGGAGCCGCCGCCGGTTTGCGCTGAAAACGTGAAGCCAGCAGAAACACCAGGGCAGCGCCGGGGCTGACACCTTTTAAAATCAGCGCTGCTGCGATGGGCGTCGAAGAGGTCGCGCAGATGTACAGCGGAATACCCACGGCCAGCATCAACAGCATGGATGGCAGGCCGGGACCGAGGTAGCGGCTGAAAACATCATCCGGAATCAACACTGTGATCAATCCCGCCAGCAGCAGCCCAATAAAAAACCACTTCGCGATGTCGGCCCACAGCTCACCAAAGGCATAGCCGATGCCGGCCTTGAGCTTTTCCAACAACGTGTGATGCCGGCGGTGTTCTTCCGGCGGGCAGTCGATTCCATCACAGCATCCATCCACCGGGCAGCTGAGGTTCGCAGCAACGGGCGTGCCCCCAGGTGAGTAAGAAAAAAGGTTTTCGGTAATGCCGGCCAGCGAGGCGGTGATAAAGGCCACCACGGGGCGTGCCACGGTCATGATCGGATCCAGCAGGGCATAGGTAATGGAGATAGAGTCCACCCCGGATTCCGGTGTTGAAATCAAAAATGCGGTGGTCGCCCCGTTGTTGGCACCCTGTTTGCGCAGCGACACGGCTGCGAGCAGTGTCCCGCAAGATCACGGATGGGAATACCGACGATAGCAGCCTTGAACACGGACGCAAAACGCCCCCGGCCGAAGTGCCGGGCGACCGAATCCGGGCTGAGAAACACCCGCAGCAGACCGCTGACCAGCAATCCGAATACAATATAGACTGAAGCGTCCAGCAATAGCTGCCAGGACGCTAAAAATATTTCAATTATAATGTTCAAAACGATTACCCTCTGGGTTGTATATTAAGTTGATTTAGTTGATTGGGTTCGCTTCGTTTATTGAATCAACCATTTCATTCCACCTTCCGCCTTCCAAATTCCCCATTTCTTTACCCTGGACCTTGTACCTTACACCTGCGCGCAGCGCCCCCTGCACCTTGAACCTTGAACCTTGTACCTTGTACCCTGTACCTGCGCGCAGCGCCGTCCAACTTCTTTTCTATTCCCGGATATGTTCCAGACCAACATTAAGCAGTTCCGCCACGTGGGCGTCATCCAGGCTGTAATAGACAATCTGCCCGTCCCGACGGCTTTTCACCAGGAACAAATCCTTCAGACGCCGCAACTGGTGGGACACGGCCGAATCACTCAAGCCGGTAAAAGCCGCCAGGTCGCAGACGCACATCTCAACGTCTTTCAGCGCCATCACGATTTTGAGACGGTTGGGGTCTCCCAGTACCCGGTAGGTCAGGGACAACCGCTCCAGCTCACGTGGTGAAATCGCCTGCCGGCGCGCCTGTTTCACCTGCTCCATGTGCACCACGCGGATTTGACACCCGTCTTCATCGATCAGCCTGGCTTTGGCAGTTCCCATGATATTTCTCCTTAATAATTGAACATATGTTCATATACAGCATATTTTACCATTCGTCAACCATTTTGGGGGGATCGTTTAAAAATTGGCGAGAAAATGATTAATTTTGTGCGAATATTTAATGTTTTTCTAACCGGAATCTAATAAAAAACGAATGTGTTGTATAAATAAAGAAAATCTATTAATGGACGTTCGTCATGGCATGTGCACGCCCGTTCTGCAAAAGTTTGGCCGTAAGGCTTTTATCCGCCTGTAAGGATGGCCGCTTTTGCCCCTTTGTGGGCTGAA
>JAOZSC010000404.1 GCA_029939875.1 Desulfobacterales bacterium | reverse complement strand
CGCACGGCTTCAATTAACCGGTTGGAGGTGATAAAGTTTCGTACGGACGGATCGATAATGTCGTTGAGCTTTGTCAGGGCGTTGAAACGGTTGTTGACCGTTTGAAAAAATTTGATCGGGTCTACGATTTTCCACAGGGCAAAAGTGTCCACCCAGATGAAGGTCTTGTCAAGGGTGGGGATCTGACCCGGGTCTCCGTCCCAGTTCAACAGGTTTTTTGGGAAAACATTGGCGTTCTGGATAAACGGGATTTTAAACTTCAGTCCGGGCTCCGTGATGGCATCGCCGACGATGCGGCCCAACTGCGTGATGACCACCTGCTCGGTTTCACCGACGGTATAAGCGGCATTGTATACAAGGACAGCCGCTGCGATTACAAGAATTATGGCCAGGCTTTTGAATTTCATTTTTCAGCTCCGCTTTGTTTGCCGAGGTTGAGCAACGGCAGAATATTTTTCATGTCCGCATCGACGATGTAGCTGGGTCCTAAATTGGAAAAGAGCTTTCGAAGGGTCTCCAGGTACATGCGCCGCTTGGTGACATCCTTGGCTTTGGCGTATTCATTGTAAATATCCACAAACCGGGCGGCATCGCCCTTGGCGCGGTTGACGCGTTTCAAGGCGTACCCCTCGGCGGCCTTGATGGTTCTTTCCGCCTCGCCCCTGGCGCGCGGAATGGCCTTGTTGTAACCCTCCTTGGCCTGGTAGATCAGCTGCTCTTTTTCCTGGACGGCCTGGTTGACTTCATTAAAAGATGGCTGAACGGGTCCCGGCACATTGGTTTTTTTCATTTCCACGGTCACCACGTGGATGCCGGTTGCGATCTTGTCCAGTTCCTGCTGCAGCAGTTTCTGGGCCTCCACCGCAATTTCATTACGTTTGCTGATAACCTCGTTAATGCTGCGGTCGCCCACCACCAGGCGCATGGTGGCCTCGGAGATGTCGATCAAAATGCTCTGAACGTCGCGCACTTTAAACAGGTACTGGTACGGGTCTTTTACCCGGTACTGGACGATCCAGGGTACCAGGGCGACATTCAGATCACCGGTCAGCATCAGTGAAACGTTGATGCTTTCCCCTCCGGGCCGAAACCGCGACCGGCTGTCCACTCGCGCTGAACTGAAACCGAACTCTTCGGTGCGGATCTGTTTCACATTCACCTTGGTGATCTTCTCGATGCCCACCGGTAATTTAAAATTGAGTCCCGGTTGCGCGGTTCGAACAAAACGGCCGAAACGCTGGATGACGCCGACCTCGTCCTGCTTGACCGTAAAAAAAGTCGAGCTGGCGATCAGCAGGGCAAAAATGACCAGGATCACCACCGGCCCGCCGGGCAGTTTGAACTTTTTTAATTTTTCAAGAATATCCTCCATTTGCGGAGGAGGGCCGCCGCCTTGCCCCTGCTGCTGCTGCTTCAATTTGTCCCAATCCCAGCTCATAATATGATTTCCCGTCTATGATTGGTGTTCGTTATTTTTGCCGTTCCAACCGGCTGCCGTGCACCCGGTTGCCAATTCAACCGATAAAGCCCTAAGTGCGTTTTGTTTATAATTTTGTAAAATAAGGTACCGGACTGCTCAAGTCAAGCAAAAATCATGAATGCGGGTTTTGCTTGACATGGCGGCACTCGGCTGGCAATAAGCTGCGAAAGATGAAACGAAAAAAACACCAGGCGGAATTTGAGCATATCGGCCGCATCATTGACACGATTATCAAAACCTACCGCCGTGAATCCGATTCGCAGCTGGTTCGTGTATGGAGCCTGTGGGAAACCGTCCTTGGCGCTCCCATTGCCGACAATGCACGGCCGGCCGCATTTAAAGGGAAAATTTTGCTGATCCATGTGACCAGTTCGGCCTGGATTCATCAGCTTCAGTTTTTAAAAAAAGAGATGATCGCCAAGCTGAACGCGGCCCTGGGAAAAGAGCTGATTGAAGACCTGAAGTTCAAGATTGGACCACCGGGATAACTTTATTGCAACACTCTGATTTTGATAGAGGATCCGGGGACAAACGCTGAAGGGACGAACGTTGAACATCGAACGTCTAACGTCGAATGATGGATGAAAAAAGAATTAAGGGCGAGGTGACTGTCGACACTTTTTTTGACGGCCGGGTTCGGGTGAGACAGGATCGCGCGGGTTACCGATTTTCTATTGATGCGGTAGTGCTGGCTCACCATGCCAGGGCCCATGCGGGCGACAAGGTGCTTGACCTGGGCACCGGTTGCGGCATCGTGTCCCTTGTCATGGCCTACCGCCGGCCGGCGGTTGCCGTTTATGCCGTGGAGGTGCAAGGCGAGCTTGCCGAGTTGGCGCGTCTCAATGTCGCTGATAACCAGATGCAGGACCGCATTACGGTGCTGGAGACGGACATGAATCAGCTTCAGCCGTCAATGACATCGGGCCCGGTGGATCTGGTCGTTTGCAATCCGCCTTATCGCAGGCGAGGATCCGGGAGAATAAATCCCAACCGGCAGCGTGCAGTGGCCCGTCACGAAATAAAGGTCAATCTGCGTGAAATCATTCAGGTCGCCCGCCGGATGCTGAACCCGGGGGGACGATTTGTCACCATCTATGCCGCCCAGCGGCTCACCGATATCTTAACGCGCATGCGCCACGAGTGCCTGGAGCCGAAATTTATCCGCACCGTCCATGCTGATTATCAGGCAGACGCCAAGTTGGTGATCGTCGCAGGGACCAAGGAAGCGCGTCCCGGTCTTAAGCTCGCTTCGCCGTTGTTCCTGTATGATGAAAACGGAGATTACACCGCTGAGGTCCAGCAGATGTTCAAGCCTTAAAGGAGTAAAAGTGTTTACTTGGAGAAAAGGGTTCAGGGATTCAAGGGTTCAAGGATTCGAGGGCTTGTTTTCTAAAGATTTCATCTGTTTTTTTTATGGTGGATCCCTTGACCCCTGGAATCCTTGGCCCCTTGGACCCTCTGAGATAAAGCCTGCTAAATTGGTAGTAACCCATTTATCTGCCATACTTAGATAATCAGGAGATGATCCATAAATCCGCGTTTGTGATTGCAATTTGGAGTCAGAGGACTTAAAATTATTCGGATCAATGGGTGGCTTTCCATATGGCCATTGACAGTGCGACGTAAAAAGTATATGGAAATCTACCCGTCAATGGGTTGCAGGAAGGGTGGCCGAGCGGCTGAAGGCGGTAGTCTCGAAAACTACTGAGGGTCCTGCCCTCCGCGAGTTCGA
>JAOZSC010000403.1 GCA_029939875.1 Desulfobacterales bacterium | reverse complement strand
CAATCTTGAACACCAAAAAACCTGCCTTGGGCCGTTTTACCAGCAGCTGCACGGGCTGACCGTCTTTATCTTTTTTGATGACGGACATCAATGCAGCGGGGGTGTTCACCGCTTTGCGGTTGACTTCCTTGATCAAGTCGCCCTGTAAAATGCCCGCCCGGTCGGCTTTGCTGCCGGGTTTGACCCCCACCACCAGCACGCCTTTTTCGTTTTCTCCGAAACCAAATCGCCTCGCACTATCAGGGGTTAAGGCCGCGACCTGCAACCCGAAGGCCTCGGTGCTTTCCGGCGCCTGGAGGGCCACGTTTTCATTATCCTGTCGTTTGGCCAGTTTGGCATAAACCGTTTTTTCCTTACCATGGCGCAGGATGGTGATGGCCGTGCGTTTGCCGACGGCAAGTCCCGCAACGACAGTTGAAAGCTCCCGGCTGGAATTTACCGGTTTGCCGTCCACGGCAACGATGATGTCATTGGGCTGGATACCGGCCTTTGCGGCCGGATCGCCTTTAAAAACCTGGGATACCAGCACACCTTTTTTATTTTTCAATCCGTAGTATTCCGCCAGTTGCGGGGTGAGATCCTGGATGCCGACGCCCAGCCAGCCGCGAGTCACCGAGCCGTTGGCTTTCAACTGGGCGACAATGCCTTCGGCCAGGTTAACGGGAATGGCAAAGCCGATTCCCTGGCCCCGGGCGACAATGGCGGTGTTGATGCCCACCACCTCGCCGTTCATGTTGAGCAGGGGCCCCCCGCTGTTACCCGGGTTGATGGAGGCATCGGTTTGAATAAAATCATCATAGGGCCCGGAGCCGATGGCGCGGCCCTTGGCGCTGACGATGCCGGCGGTCACGGTCTGCTCCAGACCAAAAGGACTGCCGATGGCTACCACCCAGCTGCCGACTGCCAGCTGGTCCGAGTCGCCCATTTTCAGCGGCACCAGATGCCGGGCGCCCTTGATTTTGATCAGCGCCAGATCGGTTTTGGCATCCCGTCCCACCACGGTGGCGTCAAATTCTTTGCCGTTGGCCAAACGCACCTTGATCTCATCTGCATTGTCAATCACGTGATTGTTGGTCACAATGTAGCCGTTGCTGTCAATGATGAATCCGGAACCCAGGCTTCGTTGCTTGAACTCGCGCTGGGGAGAATTTTCGGAAAAAGGCCCGAAAAAATCACGAAAGGGATTTTGTTGATCAGGCTGACGCTGGGGCCCGAAGGGATTGCCGAAAAAATGCCGGAATACCGGACCGCCGCCTTTGATGCTCCTGACGGTGCGAATGTTGACCACTCCCGGCCGAGCCTCTTTGGCCAGCTGGCTGAAGCTCATCGGAACCATCAATGTGGGGCTGTCGGGGCTTGCTGCGGCTGCGGCGACGGTCTCTTTTTGAAAGCCGTAACCCCCCACAAAACCGGCCAGCACAAGGACAACTGTGATTAAAATAATCTTTTTAAACGGTTTTTGTTTCATAAGTCACCTCCCGGGTTGAGCCCGCAACAGCAGGCTGTTTTTGGATTTGCATTCAACATACTACCCAAAGTTCACCGGAAAATGACGTGAAAATGATCAAAATGTTATATTTCTAAATTGTGGCAATGGATTCTGTGTCGGTGGGCAGTGGAAAAGACACCGTAAAGGTGCTTCCCCGGTGGGGCTGGCTTTCAAGGGTCACCTCCCCCTGGTGGGCCCGCGCAACGGCCCGTGCCAGACTGAGCCCCAGGCCGGTGCCAGCCTGGGAACGGCTCGGATCGCAGCGATAGAAACGATCGAAGACCCGCGGCTGGTCTTCGGCGGCAATTCCGATGCCCGTATCTTTGACCATCAGGCGAACCGGTCGGCCGGGGTCGTCATCCAGGGTTACCTCTATTTTGCCTCCCGCGGGCGTGTACTTGACGGCGTTGTCAAGCAGGTTGGCGATCATGCGCTGAATCATGCGAATGTCCCCGCAGATAAAAACAGGCCGGGGACAATGGCACGCCAGGCGTACTTTTTTGTCCTCGGCCAGGGCGGAAAACAACTCACAGGCATCGCGCACCACGACGGCAAGATCCATCCGGTTGCGCTCGAGCTGCCCGAGCCCGGCCTCGGTGCGCGAAATCATCAGCATGGTGTTGATCATGCCCAGCAGGCGATCACATTCCTCGATGGTGCTGGCGGCCATATTTTTATATTCCGCCAGGCCCTGGCCGGTGGTCAGGGTAACTTCCGCCGTTCCCCGCATGCGGGTAATGGGGCTTTTGAGGTCATGGGCGATGTTGTCGCTCATTTCTTTGATTTCGCTGACCAGACGTTGAATGCGATCCAGCATTTGGTTAAACGTCAGGGCCAACTGATCGATCTCATCGTGTTGTTTTTTAACCGGCACCCGCTCATCGAGACTGCCGCCTGAGATTCGGCGGGCGGTGCCGGCAATGCGGGCAACCCCGGACAGCGCCCGTTTTGCCATGAACCACCCCACGCCAACTGCCACCACGAGCAAAAGTGCAGTGGTGGCCACAAATATTTTGCGAAAGGCCTCGATAATGCGGGTGTGATTTTCCATGGACCGGCCCAGCTGCAAAATAACGCCGGGACCAATGATGGCGTAAAGAATGCGCACCTGATGCCGGCGGTTCGCAATACTGACCGTGTCAAACACCGGACGTTGATCCCGCAGCAGTTCATTGATGGTCGCGCGGTTGATACCGATATCACGCCAGTAGGACATGTTGGAGGACGAAAACACCTGGCCGGTGATGTAAAGCAAACGAAAAAAAATCTTTTTTTCCCCGGCCGCCTGGGATTCGAGCAAAGCCTGCTGCTTGACGCCCTTGGTTCCCTGCACCGTCATAATGGAGGAAAAGGCCCGCACCTCGCTGATCAGATCCTGATCGGTCTGCTGCCGTAAAACCGTGGTGATCAGCAGGTAAAAAAGGACAAACGCCACAATGGCGATCAGCAGAAAAATCCCCGCGTACCACAGGGTCAGACGAAATGCCAGACTGTGGTGGATATCAGCCAGTTTCTTGTTTAAGGACATAGCCCGCCCCGCGTACGGTGTGAATCATCCGGGTGGAAAAATCCTTGTCGATTTTTTCCCGCAGTTTGTATATCCGGGATTCCACCACGTTGGTCTGGGGGTCGAAATAATAATCCCAGACGTGCTCCATGATCATGGTTTTGGAAACCACCCGGCCGGCATTGCGCATGAGATATTCCAGCAGGGAAAACTCCAG
>JAOZSC010000402.1 GCA_029939875.1 Desulfobacterales bacterium | reverse complement strand
CCCAGCCTGCGGGTGCGAGAAGATTTTCTGGCAATCACCACCATCGGAATCAATTTCATTGTGGAAGCCATATTTCTCTATATCCCGTTTTTCGGCGGAGCACTGGGTATCGGCGGTATTCCGCACATCATGCTTTTCGGCGTCAAGCTCAAAGGGCTGGCCTTCTTTATGCTGTGCCTGTTCTTTCTGCTGTTGGTGCTGGTGGTTTGCTGGTGGTTCACCCGAAGCTGGGGGGGGCTGGCCTGTTTTGCGCTGCGCGAAGAGGAATCCGCCGCCGCAAGCATGGGGATATCCCCGGTGCGTTTCAAACTGCTGGCCTTTGTCATTGGCACCGGCATGGCCGGACTGGGCGGCGCACTGTATGCCCACTATATCCGTTTTATCAGTGCCGGGGATTTTTCTTTTCCGGTTTCGGTTTTATTGCTCAGCATAGTAGTTCTGGGCGGCATGGGAACGCTTTGGGGACCCATTATCGGCGCATTGATCCTCGGAGCATTGCCGGAGGTGTTTCGACCTCTGGTGGACTATCGTTTTCTGTTTTATATGCTGTTGCTGCTGCTAATGATACGATTTCAACCGGGCGGCCTTCTGGGGGAAGGCAGTATGATACGTCGCGTGTTTGCCCTGGCATTGCCGGGGGGTAAAAAATGAACGAACCCCTGTTGGCAGTAAAATCCGTTTCCAAACACTTTGGGGGCTTAAAAGCGCTGGATCAGGTAAATTTTGAGATTCGAGGCCGTGAAATCCTGGGTCTCATCGGACCCAATGGCGCCGGTAAAACCGTGTGTTTCAACCTGATTTCCGGTGTTTACAAGCCGACAGCCGGTGAAATTATTTTTAATGGCCAGCACACTCAAGGAAAGGCGCCTCACCAGATCGCCAGCCGGGGTGTTGGCCGTACGTTTCAAATTGTTAAACCCTTTGCCACTCTGAGTGTACTTGAAAACGTCCTGGTCGCCCGCGGCATCACCCGGTATAACCGCTTTTCAAAAATATGGTCTCCCTGGAAATCTAAAGCAGAAGTCAGGGAGGCACTGAGCGTGTTGGAACGGGTCGGCCTGGCGGATCTGGCCCATCGCAAAGCCGGTCTTCTGCCCCTTGGAAATTTGCGCAGGCTGGAAATTGCCCGGGCATTAATTGTCGGCAAGAGACTTTTGCTGCTGGATGAATCGTTTTCCGGTTTGCGCCATGAAGAGATATCACAACTGGAAACGCTGATAAATAGTATCCGCGCTGACGGTATCACCGTGCTTTTAATCGAGCACAACATGCGAGTGGCGATGGGACTCAGCGACCGGCTGGTGGTTTTGGATCACGGTCGCAAAATTGCCGAAGGCCCGCCGCGGGAAATTCAGCAAAATGAACGGGTTGTCGAAGCTTATCTGGGCCGCAAAGGAATCAATCATGCTGCTTGATGCTCGTAATCTTCACATATCATATGGCGATATCCGCGCTGTCGACGGCATCAGCTTTTCTCTTGAAAAAGGAGAACTGGTGTCGATTGTCGGAGCCAACGGGGCCGGTAAAACATCCATTCTGAACAGCATCATGGGAATTGTACCGTTAAAAAAGGGAACGGTTGTCTTTGAAAATGAAGACATCACCTCGCTGGCAGCCCATCAGCGAGCCAAAGCCGGCATCCGGATGGTTCCCGAACGCGCCCGGGTGTTTCCCCGGCTGACAGTTTATGAAAACCTGCTGACCGGCATCTATGGGCTGCGAAAAAGCATAAAACTTGACGTTCAAATTCCATGGCTATATGATTTATTCCCGATCTTACGGGAAAGAAAAGATCAGCCAGCCGTAACACTTTCCGGCGGAGAACAACAACAACTGGCCATCGCCCGGGCGCTGATTTCAAACCCCACCCTGCTCCTGGTGGATGAAGTCTCCATGGGCCTGATGCCAAAGCTTGTCGACCAGGTCTTTGACATGCTTAAACAACTCAACCGCCAAAAGGAGCTGACCATTTTAATCGTCGAACAAAATGCGGTCGCATCGCTTGAGATATCGCACCGTGCCTATGTCCTTGAAACCGGGACCATTGTCCACCAGGGGGCAGCATCCGAATTGCTGGAAGACCCAAAAATAAAAGAAGTTTATCTGGGGACCGGAACTCAAAATAGTCAAGCAACCAGTTCGTAAAAAGCAGATTATAGGTGATCGTTCTACTTTCCAATCACGTATTCAATTAAACCGAAAGGAGATTCACAAATGAAAATTACCAAATTTCTAATTCTAGCAGGTTTAGTTCTCTTATTGGGGGTCGGTGCCGCCGGGGCGGACACCATCAAAATCGGCCTGATGGCCCCGTTGACCGGATTTGCCGCCGCAGATGGGGCCAGCGTGCTTAATTCCGTAAAACTGGCGGTGGAAAGGGTCAATAGGCAGGGTGGACTGCTGGGCAAAAAGGTCGAGTTGATCGCCTATGATGACCGGGCCAATGGCAAGGAAGCCGTCGCTATCGCCCGCAAACTCATCCAGCAGGACCGGGTTGTGGGGGTTGTTGCCGGCTCATATAGTACGCCCAGCAGGGCTTCGGCACCCATATACCAGGATGAAGAAATCCCGTTTGTGGCAGCCTACGCCGTGCACCCCGACATCACCAAAACCGGCAATTACTGCTTCCGAAACGGTTTTCTGGGCATGGTGGAGGGTAAATCCGCAGGTTTCGTGGCCGTACAAATGCTGAAAGCCAAGCGGATAGCCCTTCTAACCAGCGACAACGACTTCGGCCGTACCCTGGCCGAAGGCTTCAAAGAGTACATCCAGCAGTATGCCAAAGGAGCGAAAATCGTATATGCACAGACCTATCCGTTTAAGGAAAAGGATTTCAAACCCTATCTATCAAAAATCAAAGAAATCAACCCTGACCTGATCTTTGCCAGTGGTTATTACTTTCAGACTGCTCCAATCCTCAAGCAAGCCCGGGAAATGGGCATCAAAACCCAGATCCTGGGTGAAGAAGGCGCTGATTCTCCTAAAACGATAGAAATCGCCGGAAATGCGGCGGAAGGGTTTATCATCGTCACCAACTTAAACCGCGATGACCCCCGGTCTGAAGTTCAAACATTTCTGAAGGAATATGAATCGCGCTATAAAATTCAGCCGGACATGGTGGGCGCTTCGGCCTATGATGCTTTCATGATACTTTGCGATGCCATTAAACGTGCCGGCAGCACCAATGGCAAAGCCATCAGAGACGCCATTGCCAGCACC
>JAOZSC010000401.1 GCA_029939875.1 Desulfobacterales bacterium | reverse complement strand
ACCGATAATCAAACAGCTCTTGTCGGGTGGTATTTCAAGCCATCTTTCAATCATGCTTTCAATGTAACATGGATAATATTAAAGTCAAGTTTTAGTATGTTCATAATTTACAGTTTGTCGGGAAAAGGCAAAGGCGCGGAGGCCCTGGAATGCGGAAGTTATTCTTGGTGGGCAATGCCCACCCTACGATAAATAAGTTTTGCAATGTTAGGATCAACCATTTCATCTTTCTTTTTGAAGGGCATGCTGACCGGCCTTGATCAGCCTTACCAGTTCAACTACCCTGTCTGCCAGCAATTTAGCTGACAAAACCCCATACTCATCTTTCAAGACAGCATGGCGATGACTTCAGTTTGCGGGTCCCGGGCAAAGTACTCCAGGGCATCCACCTCGTTGATGTCGAGTTTATTTCCCATATCCAACATTTTCAGCGGGTTGCCGGTGGCACCGACGATGGCCACTGACTGCGGGCTGAAAAATCGTTCCAAAAAATGTTCTGCTTTCTGCATTTTCAGTTTCCTTCCAATACCACCAACGCATCTACCGCCACCGGTTGGCCGTTGGAAATAATGATGGGGTTGATATCAATCTCCTTGATGGCCTTGTTTTCCATTCCAATCCGCCCCACCGCCACCAGGATCTCGGCCAGCATGTCTTTATCCGCCGGCGCCATACCACGCACGGCCTCCAGAATCTTGTGGGCCCTGATTTCCTGCATCATCTCCAGGGCGTCGCTTTTTTTCAGGGGGGCGATGCGAAAGGCGGTATCCTTGAGCACCTCGGTGAATATCCCGCCCAGCCCGAACATCACGCAGGGACCGAACTGGGGGTCACGGGTCAGCCCCACCACCAGTTCGCGTTGACCCTTGATCATCTGCTGGACCAAAACGGCCTTGTCAGCGCCCTGCATGGCGGCGGTAATTTCTTTAAAAGCAGTTGCGGCTTCTGCATCGTTTCTGACATCCACACGGATCAGGCCTTTTTCGGTTTTGTGAGCAATGTCCGCCGAACAGCCTTTCATAACGAGCGGGTAGCCGATTTTTTCGATGGCAGTCCCAAGGCTTTCCCTGTTTTGAACCAATACTTCTTTTGTCACCGGCACACCGTAATCCGCCAGCAGCTGTTTGGAGTCGTATTCGGACAGCGTTGTCTGCCCCCGTTGAAGCGCAGCGTCAATTAGCTTCATCTTTTTCTCCTTATCCAGATCTAAACAGTTTTTATGTAAAACGGATCAAGGCTTTTCCCGGGGCGGCAAAAATAATTTTCATCAGTGCCCTCCAGTGTTGGCAATTTTTGGAATCTGACTTTCGATCTTGTCAGAACTGCAAAACGTCAATTTGTCTTTTTTAGAGTGTAATCCCGCAACATTCTAAATCCCTGGACGCTTTCGACCGGATGGTTAAAAACCGGGAATATGCCCGCACGATTGATTTGATCGATAGATTTTTTTTCTGCAAAAAAACTAAGTCCGATGGGTTTGCGTGCTTTTTCACATATTTGTTTTGCAAGCGTCAGCAGCATTTCGATAAAATCACCCTCGGCGCCAAACATTTTTCCCATATCGGGTTCATACATGAGGGACAGAATCATGCCGTCGATATCATTGAGCGCCAGGCAATTTTCGACCGCAAACAGAAGTGCTTTGAAATCATGAACATCTCCGAAATCCATGGGGTTGGACATGCGGATAACCCCCCCGCGCCGGAAGCTTTCAATTTTTTGCAGGAGTTGTGCCGGCAGCTCCGGGCAAACAAAACCGTGTTTTTCACAAGCGTCTCCAAGAATCACTGCAAATCCGCCGGACAAAGATATGACTGCCAGTCGATTGCCCTTTAAAGGCGGCAGCTGAAGCGCTTTGGCGCACACCGTCATTTCATGGATACTCTGGACCCGGATGATTCCCGCCTGCTTCAGTGCGCCGTCAACCACACGGTCATCATTGGCCAGCGCGGCGGTATGGGATTTGGCAACTTTGGAAGCCGTTGGGGTTATATTGGACTTGAAAACAACGATCGGTTTTTTCGCATTTTTCGCAAGCCGGACCAACTCCCGACCCTGATCGATGCTTTCCAGGTACAGGTGAATCTGTTGCGTGTCTTCATCTTCAAGCAGGTATTCAATAAAGCTGATTTCGTCGAGATCCAGTTTGTTGCCGACACTGATGATTTTGGAAAAACCCACATGCTCTTCAGAAAAATGATAGGCCGCCTGGCTGGTGACGCCGCCGCTCTGGGCGATCAGACTGACAGGGCCATTTTTTAGACTTTTCGTTTGCAATGGATTAAATGGCGTGCAGAGCCCCGAATTTGTGCAGATCACCCCGATGCAGTTCGGGCCGATGAATCGCATCCCATATTTTTCGGCGATCCTCAGAAGATTTTTTTCCTCCTGATTTTCTTCTTCTTTGAATTCACTAAACCCCCCGGTTGAAATGACAGCATGCCGAATTGCATTGCGGCCACAGATCTCCATTGTTTCGGCCACCATCCGTGACGGTACGAGTATGACGGCCAAATCGATGCCTGATGGCAAGGACTTTGCGTCGGTGATGATTTTTCTGCCATAAACAGAACCCGGGCTTCGGCCGATCGGAAATATCTCTCCTTTAAAACCCATATTCTGGCAATTAAAAATGATATTGCGGGCCAGGTTCCTGGGCTCATTGCTCACACCAAAAACTGCGATGCTGGCGGGGTAGAAAAAAAGTTTGAATGTTTTTGCATCATCAGTCGTCATGATTTGATTTTGATACCCGTGTCTCATTTTTTATTTTGCCTGACGCCAAAACCCTGGAGAATAAAATCGGCCATGGCTTCTCCTATCTCATCGACTGACAACTTTCCTTTGGGGGAGTACCACCTTACAATCCAGTTAAGAGCCCCCAAAGCAGCCATCTTCGATGTTTTCCAGTCCAGTGCCTGAAAAACGCCTTTTTCAATGCCTTCCTCGATTATTTTCAGAAACGTCCCGTCATAGTGATCTCTCTGGGCCACGATCTCATTGCGCCATTTTTTGGGCAAAATAAGCTCCTGCTGTCTCAAGGCGCCCGCAACATGACGCTGAGTTACGGTCCGCACATGGCATTTTACGGCCGCAGCCAGTTTTTCCCGTGGATTTTTGTCGGATTCTATAACAATTTCAAGGGCCCCCTGGAGCTGTTCGATGGCCTGCATCTGAATGAGAAAAAGCATCTCCTCCTTGCTTTTAATATAATGATACAGGCTCGCCTTG
>JAOZSC010000400.1 GCA_029939875.1 Desulfobacterales bacterium | reverse complement strand
TCCACGGATCCTCATTTTTTTCAGCAAGTCGATGAGCAGGCTCGCTATCGCACCCGCAGCATGCTGGATGTGCCGCTGCAGATCCAGGAGCGCATCATCGGGGTGCTTTGCGCGGTGAACAAGAAAGAGGGCCAATTTGATCAGCAGGACGTCGAATTGTTGACTGCCATTGCCAACTACGTTGCCCTGCCCGTTGAAAATGCCGGTATCAATGAAGAGCTGCAGCGCTCCTACCAGGAAGTCCAGAGCCTGAACCGGGCCAAAGACCGTGTCATCCATCACCTTTCCCACGAGTTGAGAACACCGGTGTCCATTCTGGCCGCGTCGTTGAGCCTGCTGAAAAAAAGGCTGGCCGTGCTCGAGGACCGCAGCTGGGAGACTATTTTAGCGCGCGCGCGCAGAAACCTGGACCGCCTGCTGGGCATGCAGTATGAAATCGAGGACATCCTGAGGGAAAAAGATTTCAAAACCTATTACCTGCTATCCGCCCTGCTGGACGCCTGCGCGGATGAACTGGAGGTACTGGTCGCCGAGCACCGGCAAGAAGATGATATCGTCCGGCGGCTGCGGCAGCGGATCGAAGAGCTGTTCGGACCCCGGGACGCGCGGCCGGAAAAAATCCGGCTTGACCGGTTTGCGCAACAAAAACTCGATGCCCTCCGGCCGCGCTTTGCCCATCGCAAATGCCGGATTAAAACACGGATCAGCAAGGTGCCCGCCATCCTGGTTCCGGTCGACGTTCTGGACAAGATCATCGAGGGCCTGGTGCGCAATGCCGTTGAAAATACCCCGGACAGCGGTCAGATCGTTGTGACGGTGAGATCGGGAGACATGGGCCCGGAGCTGGAGGTCAAAGACACCGGTATCGGCATCAGCGAAGAAAACCAGCGCCTGATTATTGAAAATTATTTCACGACCTATGACACCATGCAGTATTCCACCCGCAATCCCTATGACTTCGGTGCCGGTGGCAAGGGATTTGACTTGCTGCGGATGAAAATTTTCTCAGAACGCTATCATTTCAAACTTCACATGCGTTCGAAACGCTGCCGCTATTTGACCCAGGATGTGGATTCAGGCAGCGGCCGGATCGAAGATTGCAGTCACTGCGGGCATATTAAAAATTGCCGGGATTCAGGCGGTACCACCGTAACCGTTCAATTTTATCCAGCTGACCATTTTCCAGGGGACTGAAGGAAACACGAATTATGAACCAACCCCGTCAAGACACCTCGTCACGAAAAGGCAGCGGCAGACTGGAGCATTTTTTCCGGGAAATCGAAATCCAGTTTCTGATTCATGAACTCAAAGATCCGATTGCGATCATCGAAACCGGCTTGCGCATCTTGCTGGAAAAAAAGGAAAAATACGGTCCGTTGACCACCAAACAGGAAAATACTCTCAAACGCACCCTGCGTAACACCCAAAAAGCCCGGACCATGCTCTCTGATTTGCTTGAAGTCGGGCGTTCGGAGTCCAGCTGCTTCATCTGCTCTCATTTTCAGCCGACCCGATCCGTGTTCCAGGCGCTTAAGGATGCTCTGGAAATCATGACCGGCCCCCTGGCAGAAGAAATGGGCAAGTATGATTCGGAAGGAAAAACCCTGGAACTGTTGTCGCGCAACGGCATTGTCGTTGAGTTTTCGTCCCAGCTGGCCGGCGAAAATATGTTCCAGGATGAAACCAAATTTCGCCAGATTGCCGGGAATCTTTTTAAAAACGCCCTTCATCACCGCCGTTCACGGGTTGAAATCAAAATGGAAATTGAAAACGATTATCTGGTGCTGGCCGTTTCCGATGACGGCCCCGGTGTGCAGCCGGAACACCAGGAGATGATATTCAGGCGCTACGCCCAGGTAAAAGAATGCGCCGTTGTCTCCCGCAAGGGTCACGGACTGGGTCTTGCCGGTGCCCTGATCCTGGCCCGCAGCCTCGGCGGCGACATCAACATTGACAGCCCGAAAGGCCAGGGCGCCACTTTTCGATTAAAGTTGCCGTTGAAGCTGGAAGGAACAGCCATCGGGTAACGCATATCGCGCGGGCCAATCGCAACTGAGTCGTTTCCAACGAAATTGAAGCTTTAGCCACAGACAACTTTTTATAAGCCTGGCACAGAGGTCAGGGGTATTGTATCTGCCTTCATGTTAAGCGATTTTACTCCCTGTTTTCCGTCAGGTCTTCTATTTCATCGGCGTCGTAGCCCAGGGCCGCAAAATCGAGACGACCGCCTTTTTTCGTGTGGCACTGGTTACATGACAGTGCTTTTTCGGCCGGCGCAATGCTGTGGTAAATACTGAAATACATGGGTATTTTTCTGATGACAGCATTCTTATAACGTCCGTTGTCATATTTTCGCATTTCTTCGAGAGTCGTGTCCCGCTTTCCTTTTCCCCCGGCGCGCGCAACGAACGTTCGCGGCACCGGATACCCGTTTACATGGCCATCAGGGTTTTTCAGGACTTCGGAAGTCGTGCCGTCATCGAACAGGAGAGTTGCAACCCTGTTAAACGGTGCTATCAGGCTGTTGTCATCATCCCGGCTGCCGGTGGGGTGCGGGACCTCCGTGCACAGGGTGTCGCGGTTGTACCATTCGTAGACGGGCTTGAATCCGGCCGCATTTTTCTTTTTGTAATTGGCAATCATCTCATTAATCTGCCCGGTCATCATTTCCGGGGTCGCCATCCCGAAAACATTGGCGATGGGAAGCATCCAGTGAAATTTTTTCATCATGTTGACCATATCCATGCCAATGAGCCAGTCAACCCTCTTGACCCCGGAAGTCGTCGTGGGGACATGGCAGGTTGTACAGGCAATTCGTTCTATGTGGTCGTTTAACTCATCAGCATAATCCCCTTGATGGGGTGTGTCACCATGGCAATCCGTGCAGGTTTTCATGGTACCGCGAAGTTTTGGTGTCCCAGCCGTGTCCACCACTTTTCCCTTGCCGATCTGGTGTTTTTGGGTGATGTGGCAATCCTGGCAGAGCATACCTGCGGAATAGTGCACGTCCGTGGACTTGCCATGGAAGGTGCCGTAGCGGGTTCCCCGTTTCGAATTTGTTTTCCAGTGGCAAAAATTGCAGTTATCGGGTCTTGGTTTTCCGATCCGCAGCTCGACCCCTTCCATCGCCTTGGCGGCAATACCCGACAGATCCAGCTTCTTGTAATCACCATTGGCCCTGGCGCCGGTCATCATCAATGAGGCCAGGCGCGCGCCGTTGCTCTGGATCACATAACCCTGGGCGTCCACTCCGG
>JAOZSC010000399.1:1862-3254 GCA_029939875.1 Desulfobacterales bacterium | reverse complement strand
CTTTGAGTTTAAAAACAACCAGTGGCAACTGATTGTCCATGGCCAGGGAAATGGCCGTCATGTCCATAACCCGAAGCTGTTTTTCAAGAACTTCCATGTAGCTGGTACGTTTGAACATTTTGGCGTCCGGATTTGTGACGGGGTCCGAATCGTAAAGCCCGTCGACCTTGGTGGCTTTGAGCAAAATATGGGCGTGAATCTCCTGGGCCCGCAGCACAGCGGCCGTATCGGTTGTAAAATACGGATTGCCGGTGCCGGCACCAAAAATGACCACGCGCCCCTTTTCCAGGTGCCGCATGGCGCGACGCAGAATATAGGGTTCGGCCACCGAGCGCATGGAAATGGCTGTCTGCACGCGGGTCTGTACCCCCTGTTTTTCCAGTGCATCCTGCAACGCCAGGCTGTTGATCACCGTCGCCAGCATGCCCATGTGATCGGCTGATGTTCGGTCCATGCCATAAGAGCTTGCCGCAATACCCCGGAAGATATTGCCCCCACCCACGATCAACCCGATCTGAACACCCAGGTTGACGACCGTTTTGATCTCCGCCGCCACATATTGAATCATGTCGGGACTGATGCCGAAACTCTGATCTCCCATCAACGCCTCACCGCTCAATTTCACGGCGATACGATTGTACCGGGGATTGGCCACGGATTTATCCTTCCAGCTTAGGATTCGCCGATCTGAAACCGCACGAAGCGCTTGACCGTGATGTTTTCTCCGATTTTAGCGATCATCTCGTTGAGCAGGTCCGCAATGCTCAAATCGGGATCCCGGACATAAGCCTGGTTCATCAGGACACTGTCCTTATAAAATTTATTCAGCTTGCCTTCAACGATTTTGTCAATCACGTTTTCCGGTTTGCCCATCTCCCGGGCCTGCTCGCTGTATATTTTTTTTTCGCGCTCAACAATGTCTTCGGAAATGTCTTCGGGCCGCACTCCCAGAGGATTGCTGGCGGCGATGTGCATGGCGATATTTTTGGCAAAATTAACGAATTCTTCGTTTTTAGCCACAAAATCGGTTTCACAATTGATTTCCACCAATACGCCAAGCTTGCCGCCCATGTGAATGTAGGAATGGATTATGCCCTGGGACATCGCCCGCCCGGCTCTTTTCTGGGCGGTGGCCAGGCCTTTTTTTCTTAAAAAGTCTATAGCCTTCTCAATATCTCCGTCACACTGCGTCAGCGCCTGCTTGCAATCCATCATCCCGGAGCCGGTCTTTTCCCGCAGTTGTTTCACCTGTACTGCACTAATTGCTGCCATCTTTTTCTCCTGTTGTTTCAGCTTCTGAAACCGGCACGGTTTCACTGGGTTCGGCATTGGTTGCCTCTGGTTCGGCATTGGTTGCCTCTGGTTCGGCATTGGTTGCCTCTGGCGCGGCAT
>JAOZSC010000399.1:0-1762 GCA_029939875.1 Desulfobacterales bacterium | reverse complement strand
CGGCATTGGTTGCCTCTGGCGCGGCATCACCGCCAGTGACCTCCTCGGTGGAAGAACGTTTGATGATTTCGACCACCGGCCCTTCGCTACCGTCCGAGATCACCTTACGCTCTCCGGGTTTCAATTCGGCCCCGACGGCCGCCACTTCCACTTCTTCACCGCCTTGCTTGTCGGCTTTGGCCTGTTGTTTTTCTTCATAACGCTGCCGGCCTTCGATACAGGCATCTGCAATTTTGGACGTCAGCAGCCGGATGGCCCGTATGGCATCATCATTGCCCGGTATGATATAATCAATGTCGTCCGGGTCGCAATTGGTGTCAACGATGGCAATAATCGGAATATTCAGTCGCCGGCCTTCCCGCACGGCAATGGCCTCATTTTTGGGGTCAACGACAAACAGTGCTCCGGGAAGCCCGTTCATGGTGCGAATGCCGCCCAGGTTGCTGTCGAGCTTGATGCGTTCCTTGGCCAGCTTCAGCCGTTCCTTTTTGGGGAAAAGCTCGATGGACCCATCATTTTGAATGTCGTTGAGATAATTCAGCCGATCGATGCTTTTGCGAATGGTCTGAAAATTGGTCATCATGCCGCCCAGCCAGCGATTGTGAACGTAAAACATCTCGCAGCGGTTGGCTTCTTCGTAGAGGGAATCCCGGGCCTGCTTTTTGGTGCCGACAAACAGCAGGGGTTTACCCTTGGCGACTGTGTCCACCACAAAATCGTAGGCGGTTCTGAACATACGCACGGTTCGCTGCAGGTCAATAATGTAAATTCCGTTGCGGGCGCCGAAAATATACGGCTTCATTTTCGGATTCCAGCGTTTTGTCTGGTGGCCGAAATGGACACCAGCTTCCAGCAGTTCCTTCATCGTTACATAAGCCATTGGTCATACTCCCTTCAGTTTCGGTTTTTCCACCGCCGTTGTCGTTCCCGTTTCCGACTTTAGAACAAAGCACCGGGAAACCAGGTCAAAAGGCGTGTGTGTTAAAAAATCTTGTCTTTTTAGCAAATAACGTCAGCCACCGCAACCCTTTTTTGCCTTTATTTTCAATTCAACCACCCGGTCATGGCCGCTGTAATCCCGCAAAAAGCGGATCTCTTCGTAAGGACCGCACCGGGATGCCATCTGCTGGACAGCGTCTTTCTGATCGTGCCCGATTTCCAGCAGCAGCACACCGTCGGGTTTGAGATAATTTCCGGCCGTCTCGATAATCCCCCGCAGACATTCCAGGCCGTCGTCGCCGGCATCCAGTGCCCCCGACGGCTCGTAACGGCTGATCTCGGGTTGCAGCTCACCGAGCACGGCACTGGGAATGTAAGGTGGATTGGAGACCACCATATCCAGTGCGCAGACTGCCGGGTTCAGACAGTCCATCCAATCGCCGACAAAAAAATAAATCCGTCCATCCGCATGGTGCCGCACGGCATTTTTCCGGGCCAGCATGGCAACCCGGGCAAAGCGGTCGGAGGCAAAATAAACATGCCGGGGCTGCTCGCAGGCCAGCGCCAGTGTAATCGCGCCCGAACCGGTTCCAAGCTCCAGGATGCGTTTCCCCGGCCCGCCGGCATCTTTCGTCAGCACCTTCAGCGCGGCTTCCACCAGGCATTCGGTTTCCGGCCTGGGGATCAGGACATCGGGGGTGATCTCCAGTTCCAGGGACCAGAACTCCCTGGTCCCCACGATATAGGCCACCGGTTCGCGGTTGATCCTGCGCTGAATCAACACTTTGAAGCGCTGCAGTTCATCGGCAGCCAGGGGTTGATC
>JAOZSC010000398.1 GCA_029939875.1 Desulfobacterales bacterium | reverse complement strand
TAAAATAGATCAGTTACTTTTTTTTTGCAACTGACGACGGACAACACACAACGCACAAAAACCATGCAACTGAAAAATCGAACCGACAAGATTCGCAAAATCCTGCGCCAGCATTACCCCGAGGTCAAAACGCAACTTTTTTATGAAACCCCTTTTCAACTGTTGGTGGCCACCATTTTGTCGGCCCAGTGCACCGACAAACAGGTCAACCGGGTCACAAAGGTGCTGTTCGATCATCTGAAGGCACCGGCGGATTTTGCCGGGGCATCGCTTAAAACCATCGAGGGCTTTATCCGATCAGCCGGTTTTTTTCACAACAAAGCCAAAAACATAAAAAATTGCAGCCAGCAATTATTGCAATCCCATGACGGCCGGGTGCCGGCCAGCCTGGACGAGCTGGTCAAACTGTCTGGGGTCGGCCGCAAGACGGCCAACGTGGTGCTGGGAGCCGCGTTTGGTATTCCAGGTATTGTGGTGGATACCCATGTGGCCAGAATATCCGGCCGGCTCGGTCTGACCGCCAACAAGGAACCGGTCAAAATCGAGTTTGATTTAATGGAAATCGTGCCGAAACGTGCTTGGCATGATTTCTGTCTGCATCTGATTTATTTTGGTCGGCAAACCTGCAGTGCCCGCAAGCCTAAATGCTTTTTGTGTCCCCTTGAGAAATTGTGTCCCTGGCCTGATAAAACTACAGGCCCCTCGAACCCCTGAGGCGAGTTGAAATTATTCATTTATCCGCCGGATTTAAGGGGCGGTGGGGCTTTCCGGACCGCAGCAGGCGGTAAAGATAGGAGAGCTTATGTTGCAGGTTCTGATTGTGCGGCGTATTGCCCGGGGCAAATCGCCACTGGTCGGACTGCCGGGCGAGGGCTTCGAGCAGCTGCCATTTGTGGGTGAATGTCCGGCCCTGGAGATGTTTAAGACTGTTCAGCTGCTCGGGTGAAAACCAGTGCGGGTCAATTCGGGCAACGGCCGCCGAAGACACCACGATCGCATCGATTTCAGTTGCTTTGAGGATAAACGACCGTTGTTTAGCTTCCAAGCCCATCTTGTCCAGGATACGGTCGAACTCGACGGCATTGGCGAATTTTTTTCCGACCAATTCAGCCAGCTTTTTTTTGTTGATATCCGCGCGTTCAATGCGGGCCAGGGCGGCCGGTGTCATTTGATAGGCAACCGGTCGGAATGTTTTTTGTTCGAAGACATTTTGCAGGAAAAAAAGCGAGACCAGGCTGATCAGGCCGGCGATGATCGGTGTGACCACCCAGCTGCTTGTGATACCACCCAGGGTGCGCCATCGAATACACCTGCCGCCTTTAAGCAACCCCACGCCGATGACGGCCCCCACGATGGCCTGGGAACTGGAAACCGGGACCAGGGGGATGGTGGGCAGTCCGTGGGTGGCCAGAAAATCTTCCAGGTTCTGGGAGGCAAACAAAAACAGCACGGTGGAGTGGGCGGCGACCACCGCCAAAGCCGCCACCGGGGACAGGTTCATGATGCCTTGTCCAACGGTTTCCATTACGCGTCGCGAGTAAGTAAACACCCCCACCGCAATGGCCACACCGCCCACGAAAAACAGTTGTTGGGCCGATGACAGGTGAAACCATCCAAAAACCGAAATGTCTGAAAAAGGCGAAACCGGAACAAATACCCCCATGACATTGGCAATGTTGTTGGCTCCCAGTGAATAGGATCCCAGAGCGCCGACGATCAGCAACCCGTAGCGGGTCATAGCATCCAGTTTAAACATATGAACATTGCGAGCCAGGATAAACGCGGACATCAGTTTGTACAGGACAACGGCAATCAGGGCCGACAGGAGCGGGCATGCCACCCAGGTGAGTACGATTTTGGTCAGCGAGTCGGTGTCGGTCAGCGAGCCTGAAAAAATATTCCAGCCGATAATAGCACCGACGATGGCCTGGGAAGTGGAAACAGGATACCGCAGGCGGGTCATCATGTAAACACTGACACCGGCGGCCAGGGCAACGATAAATGCGCCGGCGGTGGCGTTGACCGCACCGAGTTTTCCCAGGGTATGGGAAGCGCCCGCCCCGCTGATGACCGACCCCAGAATGATAAAGATGCTGCAGTAAATGGCGGCCGTACGGAAGCGAATCATTTTGGTGCCGACGGCCGTGCCGAATACATTGGACGCATCGTTGGCGCCCAGCGACCAGCCCAGAAACAATCCGCTGGATAGAAAAAACCCAAACATCCCGATCTCCTAAAGCGAGCGTTTGATGACGTAGATACTGAGCATGTCAGAAACATCCTCGGCCCGGTCGGCGATTTTGTCCACGTGGCGGACAAAATCACGCAACTGGATTTTTTGTGCCAGGGGCAGCTGTTCTTTTCGGAAAATTGCCCGCTGCAGGCGGGTGGACGCTTTGTCCGATTCGGTTTCCCAGTAGGACACCTTATGCATGTGATCGGCCACGGTGGCAATTTCTTTAAAAAAGGCACGCGCCGAGAGCACAGTGGCCTCCACGGATTCCACGACACACTGGACCATGCTTTTAAAATCGGCATGAAACTCCGGGAAAATTTCGGGCCGTTCGATATCAAACCGGAAAAGCGCCCCTTTGAAGCGATCCAGCAGGGCATCCAGGTTTTCCAGCAGCTCCAGCACGTCTCCCCGGGATTCCGGGATCAGCGTTTGGCTGTAAAGTTGTTCCTCCAGTGAACGGCGCAGGGCATCGCCTTTGTGCTCGGTTTCGTAAATGTGTTCGATTTTTTCTTCAAAAGCCGAGGCATTGCCGTTTAGATAGTCATTGACACCATTTTTAAAAAGCAGTCCGGATTCACTGACCTGATTCAAAAAAGCGTCCACCTGTTTTTCAATATCCAGTCTACGTTTTAAAATTCTGAATTCCATGGTTGGACCCTTTGCACTAAAATGAAAAATTTATTTTTTAAGATGTGAATTCAACTTGATTTCAGATAGATACCATGTTTGTTGCTGTTGATCAAGCAGGATTCTGAACTGGCGGGACGGTCCGATAACTCCATTTACCACCCATGACCGCCTGCAGGCCGCTGGCTTGGCTCAGCATCCCCTTCGAAGGTTCTGCAGCGGTCATTACGGTTTAGGTGTTGAAATCGTAAAAAAAATATATTATCTTGCTACAATGAGCTATCGGACGGCATTTTGTCCCGGTGAGACGAGATGCTTTTTTATTGCTCATTTAGGGCTCGCGCAAAAATAACTTCACATTTTAAGTGCCGATGCATCCCACCTGGCTGCGTTGCGA
>JAOZSC010000397.1 GCA_029939875.1 Desulfobacterales bacterium | reverse complement strand
TTGGCCCGATTGTCCAGCCAGCGGGTTGGGGAAATAATCAGATCGTTGACGGACCAGCCAAAGGTGGAATTCATTTCCTGTTCCAGCCGGTTTCTGATGGACGCAGACAGCACCGCGCCTTTTTTGGACTGCGAAGAATCCGGTGTCGTTTCTTTCAGCAGATCCGTGATATTTTGGTCCAGCTGGGGAAACCGGGTCGGATCTAAAATGGTGTATCCTTTGTAGACCGTCCAGTATAATCCGGCCGAAAGTGGCCAGATCAATATGAATGCCAGCAGGATCAGAACCAGCCATTTGCCGAATTTTGTCATGGTGGGCAGCAGTGATTTTTTCAGTGATTTTTTTTCCATAAAATTATTGACCCATTTCCCGTTTCACGGTTTTTAAGGGTTCGCGTGAAAATAAATTCGCAAATTTTCAGTGTTGAGGCTCCTGCCTGGCAAAGCGCGAAAGCACAGGCATATCAGGCATATTCCCAGCATTCGCAACGCAGCCAGGTGGGATGCATCGGCGCTTAAAATGTGAAGTTATTTTTGTGCGAGCCCTAAGTCCCATCCTAAAAATTTGCAGCAAAGAGTAAGCACTGAGATCTTCGGTGTCAACAATTTGAGGGGAGGTAATTGACTGGTAACGTTAAGGTTGACAGGATTGTCAGCCATGCTATTTTATACTCTTAACCTTAGTGTTTATGCAACGTTGAGGTTAAGGTAAATTCAGGGAATAAAGGGGGACCGTTTATGGATTGCAATTCGTTACGCGTCGCAGAAACGATAAGGCGGATATTGTTTGTCGGACTCGTCCTGGCGGCCACCGCCGTGCTTTTGTCCGGATGCAATTCCCACTATGGACGTCTTCAGGGCGATGCGGATGTCACCCGGATGTTTCACAGCGGCGAAGTGTTGCCCGATTATCAGTATTACACCGCCGGTTTCCAGCGAATTCCTTACGGCATCGTCGCTATTAAAAACACGTACAGCCTGCGTTCCAGTTACTGGCAACCTATTGACCTGACCCCGACCATGCTGGACCAGCTGACCTACCGCATGAAGACGGTTTACAGTATTGAACCGCGCGGTGCATGGATTGTGGACCCGGAGGGCCGTCGGGTGGGCATCTGGTACAGCTCCCGGAACTGGACCAAAGTTAAGGTTGAAGAAGACAACCAGGTGATGGTTGTACCTCCGAAACCGCCGGATTTGAGCGGTATGCGCTGATTGGAAGGAAAAGAGATGACCGGAAAAATTATCGTGTCAGCGGCATTGTTCGCCACCATTGTGCTGGCCGGCTGTGCGGCCGTTCTGATCGGCGCCGGTGTGGGTGCCGGCGGGGCCTACACCTATATAAAAGGGGAACTGACAAGAAATTACCCGACCGATTATAACCGCACGCTGAAGGTGTGTACCGAAATTTTAAAAGACCTGGAACAGCCGATTCTCGAAAAAACTACCGATGGGGCCCAGACAACGATCCGAACCAGAAGAAAAGACGGCACCCCGCAAACCATCAAGGTGGGCATCCTGAGTCCGGATCGCACCTGGGTTTCCATCCGTACCGGGGTGTTGGGATACTGGAAAAAAGATATATCGATGCAATTACAACAGTTTATTTCCCAGCGACTCCAGAAATGACAGCCGGACGAATTTTTTCAGGATTTTAAACATGACAGCGCGTCAGCTTGCTTGACAATTGGTGCCGGATAAATAATATTAAAAAGTTACCAGTTTAATATCAGCGCAAAGGAATCCCATTATGCCCATATATGAATTCAGATGCCTGAAATGCAACGAATGTTTTGAACTTTTGGTGATAAATCGCAACGACCCGGTGCAAATGTGCTGTCCCAAGTGCAACTCCGAGGAGTTTGAGCGGGTTCTCAGCGTTTCAAACCACAGCATCAGCGGCGGCTCCGGAGGTCAGGGCCCGCAGGTCCAGACCCGTTCCTGTCCCAGTGGAAGCTGCACCACCCTGGATCTTCCCGGCCCCAGCCGCTGAATTGCGTGATACGAATTTAATGATACATATTCATATACAGGAAAAAGAGCAGTTCAAAAAGCTGTTTAAGCAGGAACATATCGATAACTTCGAGGACCGCTTCAAGGTCCTGGAAACCTTTCTGCAAACCGAAGAACACGTGACGATGGCGGAGCTGATTGGTCTGCTTGACAAAGACGGGTGGCAGCTGGAGCCTGAATTTGTCAAAGAAACCCTGAAACTGATGTGCCGCTTCGGTTTTGCCCGTAAAAGCCGTTTTGATAACGGAGCCATCCGGTACGAGCATCTGCACCTGGGCCAGCATCATGATCACATGATTTGCACCAAGTGCCGAAAAATTATAGAATTCAAAGAAGACCGCATCGAGCAGCTGCAGCTTTCCATTGCCGCCGCCCGGGGATTTCACATGCTCCAGCACAGGCTTGAAATCTACGGGATTTGCGCTCACTGCTTGCAGGAGCGCATCCGCATGATGCCCCTGGCAGCGGCCAAACAGGGAGAGCGCCTGGTGATCAAGGAAATCATGGGGGGATCCGGGGCCAGGATGCGCCTGCTGACCATGGGCCTGCGAATCGAAGATAAAATCGAAGTGATTACCAACAACAGCCAGGGACAGCTGGCTGTAGCGGTGGACCTGAAACGCTATGTCCTGGGGCGGGGACTGGCGGAAAAAATCATGGTGGAACCGGACAGCCCATGAGCCATGGCATCATTTCAACCGGCCTACATCCGCGCTTTTGAAGAGGGGCTGCTCCGACAAAAAGCAGAAAAGGCGCGGCGCGGACTTTTAATCCGTCACCTGGTTTTGCCCGGGGGACTGGCAGGCACCCGGCAGATCATGAGGTTCACCGCCCGCAGCATATCCACCGGCAGCTACGTTAATGTAATGTCCCAGTACCGACCCTGCGGCCGGGCCGGCGAAGTCGACGGGCTCGGTGAATCTCTTTCACCTGTAGAATACCATCTTGCGGTGCGCATGGCCAAACAGGAAGGTGTTACCTGGCTCGATGACCCGCGCGCCTGCGTTTGTGATAGCATGAAAAAAATATTTGCGATTGGAGATATTCACGGGTGCGATGAACGGTTGCACATACTGATGGAAAAAATTCCGGTTGATTTTTCCCGCGATACCCTGGTGTTTATCGGGGATTACATCGACCGGGGGCCGAATTCCATCGGTGTGGTCGATTACCTGGTGGATTTGAAAAAACGTGTTCCCGGAATCGTCTGCCTGAAAGGCAACCATGAGGACATGCTTGAAAAATATTT